>NZ_JBIWEX010000002.1:0-264498 GCF_044762745.1 Psychrobacillus sp. NPDC096426
GATCACCCTCTCAGGTCGGCTACGCATCGTCGCCTTGGTGAGCCGTTACCTCACCAACTAGCTAATGCGCCGCGGGCCCATCCTGTAGTGACAGCGAGATGCCGTCTTTTAACATTCCTTCATGTGAAGAAATGGATTATTCGGTATTAGCCCCGGTTTCCCGGAGTTATCCCAATCTACAGGGCAGGTTGCCCACGTGTTACTCACCCGTCCGCCGCTAAATCAGAAGAAGCAAGCTTCTTCATCATTCGCTCGACTTGCATGTATTAGGCACGCCGCCAGCGTTCGTCCTGAGCCAGGATCAAACTCTCCATAATAGAGAACTTAAAAAGCTCATTTTGTTTTGCTGGCATCATCATTAAATGATGTCAAAATTGTTTTGCTGTCGGACTAACTAAAGCTAGTCTTTCAAGCTATATGTCTTAACGTTTTGCATGTTCAGTTTTCAATGTTCATGGTTTTAATTAATGGAGCGGGTGAAGAGAATCGAACTCTCATCATCAGCTTGGAAGGCTGAGGTTTTACCACTAAACTACACCCGCATATATAAAATTCAAATGTTGTTGTTTTTTTGGCGCGCCCGGCAGGAGTCGAACCCACAACCTTCTGATCCGTAGTCAGACGCTCTATCCAATTGAGCTACGGGCGCATTATGTGCTTTGGTGCGGCCGAGAGGACTTGAACCTCCACGGGGTTATCCCCCACTAGGCCCTCAACCTAGCGCGTCTGCCGTTCCGCCACGACCGCGTAGTTATTAATTAGGACAAGACTTAGTATACTCTCATCAACAAAGTTTGTCAACAACAAATTGATGAGCCATGAAGGACTCGAACCTTCGACCCTCTGATTAAAAGTCAGATGCTCTACCAACTGAGCTAATGGCTCGCAATAAAAGTGGCTGGGGTACCTGGATTCGAACCAGGGCATGACGGAATCAAAATCCGTTGCCTTACCGCTTGGCTATACCCCAACATGGCGGTCCCGACCGGGATCGAACCGGCGATCTCCTGCGTGACAGGCAGGCATGTTAACCGCTACACCACGGGACCTTGGAAATATAAAATTGAAATGACCCCTACGGGATTCGAACCCGTGTTACCGCCGTGAAAGGGCGGTGTCTTAACCGCTTGACCAAGGGGCCATATAAATGGCTCCGAAGGTAGGACTCGAACCTACGACCAATCGGTTAACAGCCGATTGCTCTACCACTGAGCTACTTCGGAATAATTTTTGTCGTTTTGTTCTTCTCGACTTTTTCTATTATAAAGAGCCTTTTGCGAAACGTCAACTACTTTTATGAAATTTATTTAAGTTTTTTTGAAGATACTAAAATGAGGTCTCCCAAACACTTGCCACATCTATATTTGCGTGTATTTAAACGAATTTTCCGATTATATAACAAGGAGCATTTTGTACATTGATAAGTATAGTTTTTACTCCTTACGCGCTCATTACGTTCCACAAGAGTGGAGCAAAACCTTGGAGAATTAGTCCTTTTTAAAAGCTCTCTAAAATCTGCATCTCGATGTTTGTAACCTTTTCCTTCTATATGTAAATGATAATGACAAAGCTCATGCTTGATTACCCCGATTAATTCATCCATTCCGTGCTTTTCAAAGACAAGGGGATTAATTTCTATATGGTGTGTTCTTAACATATATCTCCCACCTGTAGTGCGAAGACGTTTATTGAAATAAGCTTCATGGCGAAAGCCTTTCCTAAAAACTTCTTTTGATACACTACAAACTAATTCAGTCAATTTTTCATCTGTCATTCTACTCACTCCCATTAAAAAGAAGTTGTCCAACGACTTAGCACTGGACAACTTTTCATTTATCACACCTGTTGCTCTGGAGGAAGCATTGTAAGTGCGATTCTTCCTTTATTTGCATCAAACTGATCTACCCATACTGTTACTATATCTCCTAATGAGACAACATCTAGTGGGTGTTTCACAAAACCTTTTTTCAATTTGGAAATATGAACAAGTCCATCTTGTTTGACACCGACATCGACGAAGGCCCCAAAGTCAACTACGTTACGAACAGTTCCTTGGAGCTCCATTCCTGCTTTTAGATCTTCCAATTTAAGTACGTCCGTTTTCAAAATAGGTTGTGGGAAAGCTTCTCGCGGATCACGTGCTGGTTTGACCAATGTGTCGACGATATCTTTTAAAGTGATTTCGCCAATTTCTAATTCTTTACTTACTTCTCCTAGAGAAATGCTCTTTAAAGCCTCTTCCGCTTCCTTTGAACCGATCTGTTCTTTTTTTAGCCCTGCTATCGCTAAAACTTGTTCTGCTGCCTTATAACTTTCCGGGTGAATTCCTGTTGCGTCGAATGGATTTTTTGCATCTGGTACTCGTAAAAATCCGATTGCTTGTTCATATGTTTTCGCACCTAGACGTGGGATTTTCTTTAACTGTGCTCTTGATGTAAATCTTCCTTGTTCGTTTCGTAAATTCACTACGTTTTCTGCAACAGTTTTGGATAACCCCGAAACATATTGCAAAAGGGATGCAGATGCAGTATTTACGTTTACTCCTACTTGGTTAACGGCAGTTTCTACTATAAAAGAGAGCGACTCGGATAATTTTTTCTGCGATACGTCATGTTGGTATTGGCCTACCCCTACCGCTTTTGGATCTATTTTTACTAGTTCTGCTAGTGGGTCTTGTAATCTTCTTGCAATCGATACTGCACTTCGTTGCTCTACTTGTAAATCAGGAAACTCATGTCTTGCTGTTTCAGATGCAGAATATACACTTGCCCCTGCTTCATTGACAATAACGTATGCAATGTCACCATCTACTTCTTTCAGACAATCTACTATAAATTGCTCTGTTTCACGAGAGGCAGTACCGTTCCCAATAGCGATTAACGAAATTGGATACTTCTTAATATAAGAAAGAACTTTCTTTTTCGATCCTTCTACATCCATTTTTGGTGCATGTGGATATATTGCAGAAACCTCTAGCAGTTTACCTGTGTCATCAACTACCGCTAATTTACATCCTGTGCGGTACGCAGGATCGACTCCAAGAACTACTTTTCCTTTTAAAGGTTGTTGCAATAAAAGGTTTCGTAAGTTTTCCGAGAAAATATGAATTGCTTGTGCTTCTGCTTTTTCTGTAAGTTCCGTTCGGATTTCACGCTCTACAGAAGGTTGTATTAAGCGTTTGTACGAGTCCTCTATTGCTAGCTTTACATGTTCTATCGCATCACTTGATGAATGAGTAGGTATCCATTCTGTTTGCATGACGGTCGTTACCTTATTTATTGGAACTTGAATACTTACTTTTAGTACATCCTCTTTTTCTCCACGGTTAAGCGCTAAAATACGATGAGGCACGATCTTTTTCACTGGTTCCTGGTATTCGTAATACATTTCGAACACGTCTTTCTCGTCTAGTTCAGCTTTTTTCACCGCACTATGAACCATTCCATCTGCTCTTGAGATATTACGGATTTGCTCTCGTATTTTTGCGTCATCCGCAAATTGCTCTGCTAGAATGTCTCTTGCCCCTTGTAAGGCTTCTTCTATTGTAAGCACTTCTAGTTCTTCATTCAAAAATCCTTCTGCTAAAACAGCTAGAGACTCTTTTGGAAAAGTCATCAATAAGCTTGCAAGCGGTTCTAGTCCTTTTTCTTTGGCAATCGTCGCTTTTGTTCTACGTTTTTGCTTGAAAGGACGATATAAATCTTCTACTCGTTGCAGAACCGTTGCATTTTGGATAGCTACACTCAACTCTTCTGTCAGTTTCCCTTGTTCCTCAATAAGTCGAGTCACTTCTTCTTTTCGCTGTTCTAACTGTTGTATGTAATTGTAGCGATCTTCAATTGCTTTTATTTGAACTTCATCTAACGATCCTGTTTGTTCTTTTCGATAACGTGCGATAAAAGGAACTGTATTTCCTTCTTCTAATAATTTGATAACTTGTTCCGCTTGTGATGATTTTACGCCTGTTTCTTTAGAAACGAGCTGGAGCATTTTCTTATTTTCCAAAAACAAACACACCCTTTCCTTATAAAGTTCATTTTAACATAAAAAGCTTACTCTAATGCTTTCTAGAGTAAGCTTCCTACTATAAATGTAGCGTCATCGCCATGTTCAATTGTTTTCAATACAGAATGATAAAGACATTTAGCATTAGGTGCGTTTTTAATTATGTTTTTGGGACTTTTCATATTCACGCCATCAGAATGTAATAAGAATAAATCATTCTTCTTACATGCATAAGTTTGTGTTTTTACCTTTTGTTTCCTCCCTGATAAATAGCCCATTACTGGTAGGGGATATAACATTTTATCCGTTTCCTTTTGGTACATATAAAATTTGATGTTCCCTATACAGCTGTAGGAGATAGTTTGGAGTTTGTAATCTATTTTTACGATTGCGACAGCTGCGCCTCTCTTCTGGACCATTCGTTCGTTACATCGTAATAATAATTCATCTAACGTTTCTTCGGGATATTTCTCCAATATTTCTGGAATGATATCCGCAGATTCTTTAGCAATAGGTCCATTTCCTAAGCCATCTGCAATGGCGCACAGCATGAAGTTCTCATTTTTAGATACATAGTAAGCATCTCCAGACTCTAAATTACCCGGCTTGGCTTCTTGAAATACTAACAAATCTACTTTTTCATCTGAAAGATTTTTCACTTTACTACTCCACCTGACGCTAATATTGCCTCTTGCAATTTTTTAATCGCTTTTCGCTGTATTCTCGAAACGTGCATTTGAGAAATCCCAAGTCGATCTCCTGCTTCTTTTTGGCTCAGTTGCTCCATGTATGTAAGTTGAATTACTTCCTTTTCACGTTCAGATAACACGCCAAGAGCGTTAGCTACAAGTAAACGCTGATCGGTCTTTTCAAATTCCCTATCCGCTTTTCCAATTACATCAAATAACGTAATCGTACTTCCGTCTGAATCTGATTCAAGTGAGTGATCCATTGATAATGCTTGATAACTTTTTCCCATTTCCATTGCTTCTAATACATCTTCTACTTCTACATTTAAGTATTCGGCAATTTCCGGAACTAAAGGAGAGCGTTGGAATTCGATTGTTAATGTTTCCACTGCAACCCTAATTCGAGGTCCAAGTTCTTTTATTCTCCTTGGTACGTGCACTGCCCACGTTTTGTCTCGAAGAAAACGTTTAATCTCCCCTATGATTGTTGGAATAGCGAATGCTTCAAAATTTTTGCCGAATGCCGGATCATATCTACGTATTGCACCAAGCAGCCCTACCATCCCAACTTGCACAATATCCTCATGATGGGATTTTCCATTTGAATACTTTCTCGAGATAGACTCAACCAATCTCGTATAATTTAAGACTAAATTGGTCTGGGCTTCTTCACTCTCAGTCTTTTGGTATTCACTTATCCATTCAAGAATTTTTTCCTTGGATTCTTTTTTAGGAAGAGATGTGTTTGACATTACCATCCACCTGCTCTATTCCGACATACTTCGTCATAAATACAGTTACGCCTTCCTGTTGGTGGACTTTTACTTCGTCCATTAATGTCTCGATTAAGTATAATCCAAGGCCACCTTCTCTTAAAAAGGATACTTCCTCCAATTCATTATAAGGTCCAACTTGCGCTTTTGTTTCTTCGAAATCAAAGCTCTTTCCATGATCCGCTACCATGATTTCCATTTTTCCTTCGTACAATGCGCACCCAATTACAACCTCGCCGTCTTCACCCTCTGCATAAGCATGTTGGACTGCATTTGTGATTGCTTCGCTCGCAGCTATTTTTAGGTCTTCTATATCGTCATATGTAAATCCAATACGATTTGCTAAACCAGAAATTGTTAAACGAGCTACACTTACATATTGCGGCTTCGCAGGTATACGAATTTCAACATAATCAAACGGTTTCATCTATTTTCACCTCTCCATTGCTCGCTTGAATATCCATTATTTCCCCTAACCCAGTAATATCAAACAATCGTTTCAAACGAGATGAAAGCCCAACTAACTCCATATGACCATTTGATGCATTTATACTTTTATAAAAACCAACAAATACTCCTAAACCTGTACTATCCATATAAGATACATCCGTTAAGTCTATGATTACTTGAAGATTTTCTTTTAAGTCAATCTCTGTTAGTTTTTCTCTTAAAAATGGTGCTGTAAAGGCATCAATTTCTCCTTTTATGATTCCGTTAATTTTTAGTAAGTCATTTTGTTGTAGTTCAACTGAAATATTCATGTATTTTATCCCCCGTTTATCTATATAGTGTTTTAATACCACAATTCAACTAAAGTTAAACATTTTTACGTAAAAAGACTATACTTTCTTGAAAATCACAAGGGTGAAATCGTCGCGTTGTTCAAAGTCTTGTAATTCCTCTAACTTATGAAACACATACTCTACCATTTCTTGAGCAGATTGATCTCTAACACTTTCAATAATATTCATGATGGTTTTTTGTTCAATAAAGCCCTCTTTTGAACGACATTCTGTTACTCCGTCCGTCATCATTACAACAAAATCACCTTTGTTTAGTATGATGGAATGTTGTTCATATTTTACATTTGGAACAACGCCTAATAGTAAACCTTTTGCTTGTAACTCGGAAAAACTAGATGATTCCGAGCAGTAAAAAAGTGGCGGTTCATGTCCAGCCGAAGCATACGTAAATTCACTTTTCGATGTATCATATTTCCCGTAAAACATGGAAATAAACATAGAGTCGCTTACACTTTTCTCCACGATACGGTTGATCACATCTAAAACAATTACTGGATTTGTTTCTGCACCGTCCAAACTGTCCATTCCATATTTGATCATGGACATACATAGTGCAGCAGGAATACCTTTTCCAATAACATCTGCTACTGCTATACCTACATGTGTGTTATCATGCAAAAAATGTGTATAATCTCCGTTCATTTCTTTTGCCGGAACTGTAATAATACCGATGTCCAAATCTGTTACTGCCGGTACTTTTGTTTTTAACAATGTTTGTTGCACATTCGCAGCAAGTTCCATTTCCATCTTCATATTTTGCTGTTTTTGAATCAAAGTCTGATGCTCTTTAAGTGCCAATCCATAACGAACCATCACTTCAATGAGTAAATCAAAAGAATGCCGTACATCGCCATCTAAATCAGACATAATCTCTTCTAACGATGCCTTATGTATACTAATTACTTCCTCAGGAGAGATATTCTTCTGAATAAGTTGCCTACTAATATTTTGACCTTCATACAAATTATGTTCCGTCTGTTTTAATATATACTGTTCTAAAATTCGTTTATATTGCTTTTTAAATTCCTGCATTATTTACCCTCCTTACCTCATCCACTTTGTTGCACTTATCACCGTACCTTCTCCTAAACTTGTTTCAATCTTAAAGTCATCCATGAGCCGCTTTACGCCAGGGAGTCCAGCTCCTAATCCACCAGATGTTGTAAATCCATCTTCCATCACTTTCCGAACATCTGCTATCCCCGGTCCTTTGTCAGATGCAATAACTATTAATCCTTTAAGATTGCCTTCTGTAATTTGTTTTATTTCTATGGTTCCTTTTCCTGCATATAAATAAATATTACGAGCAAGTTCACTAATCGCTGTTGTAATTCTAGCTTGGTCAACTGTACCGAAACCCACATCCCTAGCTTCGTTTCTTCCAAGCTGCCTAGCAGCAACGATGTCCCACTCCGTGATAATATCAACAGAAGACCTTAAGTTCATAATGGATTAGTCCTCCAATTCTCGTTCTAATTTTTCCAATCCATTTTCTAAATCTAGTGCTGTTACAACGTTTTCTAGTCTAATACCAAGTTCGATCAATGTGATAGCAACAGCAGGCTGAATACCTGTAATCACTACTTTTGCCCCCATCAAACCGGACATATTAATGACATCTCCAAGTACTTTTGCGATGAACGAATCAATAAAGTCAATTGGAGTCAAATCAAGTACTACTCCCCTTGCTGCAGTTGTATGCAATTTCGCCAGTAAATCCTCTTGAAATGCTAGCGCTGTTTGATCATCTAATTCCCATTGGATGGAGACGATTAAACAATCTCTTAGTTTTAAAATCGGAATTCTTGTTATCATTTTACGTTCACCTCTACAATCGCTCGATTTGTTAAGGCTAGAGCTTGCTCCATTCCTCTTTGTAACGTACTTGTCGTCGTAAAATCAGTCAAATTTATACCGAGGGTTACTATTGTTTGGGCTATTTCTGGACGAATTCCGACTAGCATACATTTAGCACCTACTAAACGAACAGCGTCCGCCGCTTGAATAATATGATGAGCAACCATTGTATCTACAACCGGAACACCAGTAATATCAAGCAATACAACCTCTGCACGATGCTTCACAACACCTTGAAGTAAGTTTTCCATAATGAGCTTTGCACGTTCCGTGTCAATCGTACCTACTAATGGCATGACCGAAATTTTATCAAATATAGGAATAAGGGATGCTGACAATTCTTGCAAAGCAATCTTTTGTAGGCTCACAGTCTTCTCCCATACTTTTGAATATGCATCTACCACACTATGATTAAGCGGTGTAATCCAATTTGTCAATATTTCTCTAAATGATTTATAATTACTTTCATTTAACGATCCCGCTTCTTCCATTTCCTCATAGATTACTTCCGTGAAATTGGTAAGTGCTCTTAATACAAAAGTAACCGACCAGCCATAACGAACAATTTGTACAGAAAAATCCTTCAGCTTCTCATCGTAGGTTTCTTCACTTGCGGTCAAACTAGAAACCATCAGTTCTCCAAATTCGCGAACGGTAGTATCAATTACTTGATCAGACATGATTTGAAAGAATCGATCGTCCTGATCGTCCTCCATTCTCACTTTCCATCTTTCTAAAATTTTATCAATATTTGCTTGGATGTAACTTGCAATTTGTTTATCCATATTGTATATTACCTCTCTTATTTTAAATATTCGTAATTATATTCTAACGAAAAGTGGGTTATTTTACATCTTTTAAACGAAAAATAAAAAACACAATGCGTATTTGTCGGCTACACATTGCGTTTTGTCTATGTATTAAAATTTTACAATTCCTAAGCTAATACCTAATGCATGATCAACTTCACACATGACGTCTTCATCCAAATGTGTGATTTTATCTGTAAGCCTAGATTTGTCTATCGTACGCAATTGTTCTAGCAATATAACCGAATCTCGTTCAAAATCATACTGTTTCGCATTGATTTCCACATGTGTTGGTAATTTTGCTTTTTGAATCTGCGCGGTAATTGCTGCAATGATAACAGTAGGACTGAATCGATTTCCTATATCATTTTGTATCACCAAAACGGGTCTGGTTCCACCTTGCTCAGACCCGATTACAGGTGATAAATCTGCAAAAAAAACGTCCCCACGTTTTACGATCAAGTTTTCATCCTCCACTTACGAGTCGCTCTGTCGTATGTTGCGCTTCATATTCTGCATGTAAACATTCCGAACTTATGGATAAATTTATATGAGACATTTCAACATAACCTTTCATCATCGCTTCTCTTATAAGATTTGCCTGGCCTTTCTTAATGTATTCATTTGCTTGGACACGAACAATATTTTCACTAGTAGCTAATGATTGTTTAACAATCTTTACTCCTTCATTAACTATTTGCTTTGGAAGCTCTATAACTGCTTCCTTTTTCTTTTTTCCACTTACCACAGCAAACACCTCCGACAAAACATTTCCCTTTATGACAATATACTTAATCTTACCATTACTAGAGGCATAATAAAAGACATTATAAGAAATGGTTAGACAAATCATGCATTAAGTTCGAGTTTTGTCGAAGAGTTATTCACTATATAATCTAGGGATTCTATTGGAAAATGTGCAGCAAATTTCATATGGTATTGTCTGCAAAGCGTTTGCCCATTCTTCAATTCTAATCTCTTCATTCATTTGTTTCCCTAGCAACACTACTTTTTCACCAATATTCACTTGTTCATCAAGTCGGACCATACACTGATCCATGCAAATCTTTCCTACGATCGGCATTCTTTTTCCCTTTATTAAAACGAATTGGTTATGCAACTTTCGCAACAATCCATCTGCATAACCAATCGGAAGCGTTGCAATCCATTCATCCGATAGAGCTGTATATGCTGCACCGTAGCCAATCGTAGCACCTTTTTTCACTTTCTTCACATGCACTACTTCGGTATGTAGCGATAGTGCTCTTTCCAATGGAAATGGAAGATTTTCTTCTATCCAAGGGGATGGTGCAATTCCATACATCGAGATTCCAAAACGCACAGCATCCCAATGTTGACTAGGAATTCTTAGTGTAGCAGCACTATTGGAAGTGTGTATAATTGCTGGTCGTTGTTCAAATAAATGAAGCATCCGCTCGAATTCTGTAATTTGTTTCTTTAAATGATTCTCGTCTTTTTCGTCTGCTGTCGAAAAGTGGGTATACACACCTGTTACTTCTATCCACTTTCTTTCTCGAATAAAAGCAAGGGCTTTAAGTAATTCTTCCTCTTCTACAATGCCAATTCGGCCCATCCCACTGTCAATTTTCAAATGGACTTTAAAAGGTTTTGTAAAATGATGTGTAGCAAATAACCACTCAAACGAATATGCTGTTAAAGTAATGTTGCGTTCTGATGCAATTGGTAAAAAGGAAACCGGAGAAGCTCCGAGAACAAGTATATCAGCAGTAATTCCTGCATCTCTTAACTGCAAAGCTTCCTCCGGAGAAGCAACGGCTAATTGAGTAGCACCTGCTTGTAATGCAGCTTTTGTGACTTCAATGGCACCGTGCCCGTATGCATTTGCTTTTACAACAGCTATTATATTCGTATGTTGTGGAAGTCTTTCTTTTAAGCGCTTAATATTAGAATGGATTGCTTGTAAATTTACTTGGATAGTTGTTGGACGGTAGTATGGCTGATGCATTGGACTTCCCTCTTTTTCCGTTTGTTTCTCTAATTATCCTACTAGTGAGAAGAAGTCGTCAAATATCAATTACTTCATTCCAGCTATCGTCATAGATGAGGCTACTTCAATCATTTCTTCTTTAGTTAAAGACGTGGATGCGATGAAGAATGACATACCATCTTGTTCCCAAGTAAGGGATTGAGCCGTTATCGCCCCAACAGCTACCCCTAAATCTACAGGGTCACCTGGTGCAAATACTGGGATTGTAGAAGATATACTTGGATCACTAAGTTGCTGAATAATCGTAAATTCTTTTTCACCACTAAATGTTAAGATAACTCGTTTATCGTCTTCCACTTTCATCTCTTTTTCATCGATTAAGTGAACACCATCCCATTTAATCATTGGATAATGTGTTTCAAATTCTTTATTTTCCATTTCTGCCGACGCTTCTACTGTACCCGCTTCCACTTTCCCTGTTGGTGTTTGATCAATTTTATATTCTCCTGCTGCATGCGTTTTACCAAGAGAAACTTGTTTGAACTTAATATGAATTTGTTCTTCCTTATTTTCATTTAATATCGCAACGTCTTTTGGTAATAAAGTCTTTTTGTCAATGTAAATTCTTTGAGTTGGCAGCATGTTTTTATGATTGTTCGAAGTTTTCGTTTCAAATACATAGTTATTTCCTTCTTCTTTAAATGTAGAAGATTTATCTTTTTTAATATCTTGCGCTAGAGAACCTATTAAATAAGCTTGGCTATTTTCCGCTGGCCAGTTACTTTGAAACTTATACGTTTTGTTAAGCGCTGGTGTTACAACAAAAACTCCCTCTGTATTGCGTACAATCATTTGCGTATTTTCAGCATTCTTATCTGATACTTTAACTCGGTAAAAATCAGGCTTTGTATGCCAAACTACCACGTCATACACTCTAGGCTCTTGACCAGTCAGAATACTCATCTCCGCAGTTAACTCATATCCTTTTGCGTCCACCCACTTATTAGTCAGTTTTTTCAATACATCTTCTTTTGACGCTGTCCCACATGCAGATAGTACCAAGATCATCATTACTAATACAAACATCGCTTTAGCCACTCGGCTTTTCAATCAGTCCATCCTTTCTATTATCACTGCGTTCGTTCATTGTATGTAGTTGGACGACCGGTTATGATTGTAGAATTACTTGAGCAGCTGCATATTCTTTTGTGTGAGTAATGGAGACGAAGCCATTTACTTGGTTTCCTTTAAAATATAGACTTGGTTTCCCGTTATTTTCTTTGATAATTTCAATATCATGAAAGCTACATTCTTTTCCTATTCCAGTTCCTAACGCTTTAGAAAATGCTTCTTTTGCTGCAAATCGACCCGCTAAAAATTCTATTTGTCGTGAAGTCGATAACTTCTGCATCTGCGATATTTCTTTGGTCGTTAAAATACGCGCTTCAAATTTACTTGTTTTTTCTTTGATTTTTTTTATTCTTACTAATTCAGTTATATCTAAACCTATTCCAGTAATCATGAGCGTTTCTCCTTTTCAAATGTAGAGTATACAGGCTATACTAATAGTAGAAAACTTGAGGTGAAATAATGTTTACAAGAACAGAAAATTTTAAACAATACATGCAATTCTATCCGGTCGTTTCTACTTTACTTGCTTTAAACATTGCTATTTATATTTTAACAAATATCCCTATTCTCGGAGATGCAATATACTCCCGGGGCGTTCATTTTAACTTACTTATTAGCGAAGGTGAATATTGGCGTTTGGTTACCCCGATGTTTTTACACGCGACTTTTTTTCATCTGTTATTCAATATGTTTTCTCTCTTTCTATTCGGACCCGAACTGGAACAAATTGCAGGTAAGGCTCGTTTCTTAACCATTTATTTGTTATCTGGTTTAGTCGGCAATATTGCTACGTATTTAATACATGATTGGAATTATGTAAGTGTAGGTGCTAGTGGAGCAATTTACGGTATACTTGGTGCCTTTGGAGCTTTAGTTTATTATACGAGAAATTTCATGCCACAGCTAAAGCAAATCATTGTTCCTATTATCGTTATAGGCGTTATTATGACATTTCTTCAACCGCATATTAATGCTACTGCTCATATCGCAGGTCTCATCACCGGTTTTGTCTTCGGGATTATTTATTTTCACCCTAAAAGAATTGCTGCGTGGAGAAAACGTAAAAGTAGGCTTAAATCAGTGAAGTAAGAAACATAAATGTTCTTTATGTATAATCTGCCTTTTATGAGGCTCTTTTAAGTGTTCGCAAGGAATTTACGCTCCAAGCGGACACTTTGTTCAACTTGCTAAAACGCATTATCCCTAATACTTAATAATTTCCCGAAGTGTAAAAAAGAACAGCCTTAACCTATGGGCTGTTCTTTTTCTATAGTCGTTTTTCGTTGTGGTTCGTACCAATTTAATAACATCTCTGCATCTGCTTTTTCGATATGCGGGATTGTCGTAGATGCTCCCGTCACACCAGATTTAATCGTTGTAATTATAGACGAAACGTTTGCCCTTTTTTGAAAAAGAGTAGTGCGTTGCGTCATGGATTGAATTCTTCTTTTCTCCATCCATACCGTCACTTTACTAAACAGGCGATATTGTATAACTAGCTGACTTTCATTCAAATAATAGCCTGCTGTTTTTTGTTGCCACACACCAAGACCATAACTTAATGGGAATAATAGTAGCGAGAATAATCCAAAAGGATAAAAAAAGTAGCTAACTGCTAACGCAACTGGAATCATCCATACATAATCTAAACGATAAAAAAACTTTCTTGACCTTTTCGGTATTTTTGTAAGCTCTGGATTAAATGGAAGTTCAGGAAATATTTGATGTAAAATTGGCGTTATCTCTGTCTTTTTTATAAGTGGAAGTATGCGGATCTTTTCATCTTTCTCCGCTAAAGAACCTCCAGCACTATCAACAATTACGGTTGCATAACCTATTAGCTGGCGTAGTGGATTTTCAACTACTTGTACCCCTTGGATTCGGGATAGTGGAATCGTTATTTTTTTCTTTTCTAATAATCCCCTCGTAATAATAATCTCTTCGTCTTCTACTGTAATCGTAAATTCGTAGTAATTAATAAACGTAAGTACGACGGAAACGATCCAAGCGATTAACAATACAACAAAAACAGCTAACACCACAATAAGTGCTCCAAAACGAATGAACACAACTATTTCTTCATAAATCGCTCCATACGGAATTACATTTGAAAATTGAGAAGCAAAAACAGCTAGCCCTGAGAAAAACACGCCTACTCCTCCGGAAGTACTTGCAAGCACAAACAAGTCTTTTCCGGACATTTTAAAAATTGCTCTTCTTTCCTCTTTTACTAGTGGTTGTACTTCGATCGACTCATCTAATTCCTCTGAAAGTTTATTTTTCGCTCTTAGCATTTCTTGTTTAATCTGTTCCGCTGCCGCTTTTGTAATGGCCGTCAACTCTGCGTCCGCTTCCTTTGTCGCCCCACCGCCAGCTGTTTCCACCTTCACTTTTACTAATCCAAATGGTCTGTGGAAGATGCCTTCCGTATAATTCAAGCTTTGTATTCGTTCAAAAGGGATATATCTCTTTTTCTTTACGAACAAACCGTATTCAATCCGAAGCTCCTCTTCTTCAAACCAATATCTGAACCGTTTCCATTTAATAATGCCACTAATCAATAAAAAGATTAGAATAATTCCGTAAATGCCATTGATAATATAAGAGGACCAATCTCCAGAACCCTCACTTCCTCCAAAACCATTCACTACAATTACAACAATAAATGGGATAATCATTTCTTTTAATACTTTGACAAAATTTATAACTGCAGAAATAGGATGTAGTTTGTATTTTTCTTTAGACATCATCTTCCGCCACCCTTGCAAGTACGGAAATTCTACCACGTAGTTCATCCGCTTCTGCGGTAATTAGTGCGGGTATCGTGTGATTCGTAGCTGCTGTAGAGATTGTAATAGATGCTAAATCATATTTTCGTAGTATGGGTCCTTGTTCCGTGTCTACATGTTGTACACGAACCATTGGTACTAATGTCCGTTTTACAACGAATAAACCGTGCTGAAGTTCTATTTCTTGTTCTCTTACTTCATATCTCCATCTCATCCACCTAACTTTTGGAAACAAATAAATTAATAAATACGCAATTATTAGTACAATTACTACATCTACTATGTACAGCCAAATGAACTCGCCGGTAAACAGGTTTATTATCCACACTCCTATACCGAGTAGCAATGCAATGA
The DNA here is from genome assembly GCF_044762745.1 of Psychrobacillus sp. NPDC096426. Taxonomy (NCBI): domain Bacteria; kingdom Bacillati; phylum Bacillota; class Bacilli; order Caryophanales; family Bacillaceae; genus Psychrobacillus; species Psychrobacillus sp. NPDC096426. Next base: position 15,180 of record NZ_JBIWEX010000002.1, read on the forward strand.
GTGTTTGGAAAATACCATAGATTTGCCATACACGTAGTCCTTTTTTAGATATTCGATTAGTTGGCTCTGCTCTCATTTTCAACACCTCTTTCCTTGTATTGTATACGATTTTAGAGGGAAAATGTTTCAAAATTCCAAGAAAGAAAAAAAAGATGAATCCGCATCGAAATGCGAGATTCATCTTATAAACAAATATTGTTTTAACCTTCGTTACGTGGTGAACGAGTTCTAGTACTACGTTGTGTAGAGCCATCACGTGGACCACTGCTACGACGTCCAGCACTTGGACGGGAACCGCCGCCTGAACGTGAAGATCCGCGATCGCTTCCTCCACGACTAGATGAGCTACGTCCGCCGCTACGGTTACCTTTGTAACCACCGCCGGAACGAGATCCACCGCCGCTACGCTCTCTGCGAGCAGGTAGTGGACGCTCTTCAGATAGTGCGATTGGTGTAGCATCTGGTTCTTTTGTCATCGATTTAATAGCTGCAGCAATTACGTCTATTGCTTCAAATTTTTCAAGCATTTCTGAAGCTAATGTACGGTAATCGCCTAAATCATTCTTTTTCACGATTTCTGATAAATTTTCAATCGCAACACGTTGCTGACCGATTAACGCTTCATCAGAACTTGGTGGAGTAAGAGCTGTCATACGTTTTTTCGTAGTGTCTTCTACAATACGTAAGTAACCCATTTCTCTTGGTGTTACGAATGTTACAGCGACACCATTTTTCCCTGCACGGCCTGTACGACCGATACGGTGAACATAGCTTTCAGGATCTTGTGGTATATCAAAGTTATATACATGAGTTACACCAGAAATATCTAATCCACGTGCTGCCACATCTGTTGCAACAAGGATATCGATTTTATTTGATTTGAATTGTTTCAATACAGACATACGTTTCGCTTGGCTTAAATCTCCGTGAATTCCTTCCGCTAAGTAACCACGAATGCTTAGTGCTTGAGCTAATTCGTCAACACGACGTTTTGTACGACCGAAGACAATTGCAAGCTCAGGTTGGTGTACGTTTAAGATTCTTGATAAAACATCGAATTTCTCACGCTCATGCGCTTTTACGTAAAACTGTTCAATGTTTTCAACAGTCATTTCTTTAGACTTGATTTTTACTTCTACTGGATCTTTCATGAATTTTTCAGCAATTTTACGAATTGGTCCCGGCATTGTAGCTGAGAACAATAATGTTTGACGCTCTGGAGGAACGCTTTCTAAAATTTTGTTGATATCTTCAATGAATCCCATGTTAAGCATTTCATCAGCTTCGTCTAGAATAAGTGTTTGAACTTGATCAAGTTTTAACGTACGACGATTGATGTGGTCAAGAATACGACCAGGTGTACCAACGATTACTTGAGGTTTGTTTTTAAGTGCACGGATTTGACGACCAATTTCTTGACCACCATATACAGATAAAAGACGAACCTTTTTGTCGTAACCTAATTTATAAAGCTCTTCCGAAACTTGGATTGCAAGTTCACGAGTTGGAGCGATAATAAGTGATTGGATATTAGGGTTTTTTGTATCGATTTTCTCAATCATAGGGATACCAAAAGCAGCAGTTTTACCAGTACCAGTCTGTGCTTGACCGATAACGTCACGTCCACCCATAGCATGTGTAATAGTACCTTCTTGGATTGGGGTAGCTTCTTCAAATCCCATACGTTGAACGGATTTTAATGTAGAAGCGCTAATATTTAATTCTGAAAAATTTGTCAAAATTTTAATCTCCTTTTTCTTGTGTTTTGACAAATGGTTACATTTTCAGATGAAATTGCGGCAAATTCGAGCCTATACGAGGAACGTTTCCGTTACTTAAAATTCTCTGTGGTTTTTACAGTTCAGAGGGGTCTTTTATAAAGGGAAAGCCCGGTCTTTTGCCGAGCGGTTTGTTAATGAGTGATCTTATCCTACTACTTCAACAAACCGTTATGTTCAAAAAAAAGTACTCTTCATCAAATACTGAAGAGTCTTCACACAAAATGTATCCATTGCTCTAAACGTAGTATAGCATGCCTTATTATTAGTTGCAACGAAATAGCTACTGTTATAATTATTAGTTTAATCATCCGCTCCTTTTTCGCATAAAAATCTTAACGCTCGATCAAACCAGTCTTCGCAATCCTCACAATAACAAATATGGTGTTTTCCTGTTTCAGAAAAGATAAGCTCTTTTTGTTCTGAGCCAATTTGGTCGAATAAAAATTCAGCAGTTGTATAAGGAACAATACCATCTTTTTTACCTTGGACTAAACAGACTGGTATTTTAATGTGGCCGTAATATGGTTCGACTATACGTACTAATCGGACAAATTCGAGCGTTGCACGAATCGGTGTTTTTTTCAATTTAGAACTGTATCGCTTGTACAATATATTATCCTCTAGTTTTCCTTCCACTGCTTCTTTTGCCATTTCTTTAATATCTTGCAAGAGCTGTGTAGGATAAATATATTTAGCTGCTGCACTCAATAAAATAAGCTTGGAAATTGGATACCGCATTGCTAAGTACATCGCAATGATCCCACCCATTGAAAATCCAACTATGTAAACCTTGTCCACTTCTTTTAGAAGTTCTCTTAGCGCTAGTTCTGCTGCCATCAACCAATTTTCCGCAGTTACGTTTTTGAGGCTTAAGCGTTCTCCATGGCCAGGAAGTGTAGGGACAATAATTGTCCAGTCTGTCCTTTCCTGTAAAAATTCCACGAATGGCTGCACCTCATATGGTCCACCAGTAAAACCGTGAATACAAAGGACGCCTGTTTTCATATTGCCCTACCCCTTTCTGTTTTTATTTTTGGAAAGGTTCAATGATTCGTTCTAACTGCATTCCACGTGAGCCTTTTACTAATACAATGGACTCTTCATTTATTTTTTCATTTAAAAAAGAAATGATTTGTTCATGCTCATTTTCAACCCAAATTAGTTGTTCATCGTTAAATTGAGCTACTAGTTGTTTGTAAAGCCATTCCATTCTCGGTCCGAATAAACAAACACCTGTAAACACTTTATCCGAGATACATGCGCTCATATCTTCATGATATTGCTTTTCGTTTACACCGAGTTCCAACATATCTCCAAGTACGAGCCATTTTTCTGATTTAATCGTCGACTTTTCTACAAAAGAAATGGCTGCTTTCATTGATGTCGGTGCCGCATTATAAGCATCATTGATGAAAATCGCCCCATTTTTCGATTCCATTACTTGCATACGCATGTCAGTTAAAACGATTTCGTTTAAAGCCACACGCATTTGCTCAGCTGTCAGCCCCACTTCTTTAGCGATCAATAAAGCAGCCAACGTGTTTTTCACTTGATGCTCTCCAAGTATTGGAATAGACATCTCTTCAGTTATCAAGCCTTCTGTAAGGAACTTACTACCTTGTTCGGTAAATGACACTTCTGCAATACGCAGATCATTAGCTTCCTCTGTACCAAAAGATATTGATTGTAGGGAAGGGACATTTTCTACAAACGGGCGAAGTAAAGGCTCATCGCCATCATAAAAAAGTTTCCCTTTCTCCTGTAAGCCTGCAATAATTTCAAATTTTGCTTTTGCAATTCCTTCGCGTGAGCCAAGATCTTGCATATGCGCTTCGCCAATATTTGTAATTACTGCATACATTGGTTTTGCGAGCTTTGATAGAAACTCTATTTCGCCAAATGAACTCATACCCATTTCTAATACAGCAAATTCCGTATCTTCTTCGAGGGCAAGAATGGTTAAAGGCAATCCAAGTTCATTGTTAAAATTACCTTCCGTCTTTTTCACACGGAAATACGGAGAAAGGATGCCAGCTACTAAATCCTTCGTAGACGTTTTTCCATTCGACCCTGTAATTCCGATAAATGTAGCGTTCAATTCTTCGCGGTACGCTACCGCCATTTGCTGAAGTGCTTTTTCGCCACTGTCAACAAATAAAAGCGGAACGTCCTTTGGTGGATTCGGTTCATCTTTTAACCAAAGGGACGCAGCTGCTCCTTTATCAAAAGCATCTTGCACAAAGCGGTGCCCATTTACATTTTCCCCACGGAATGGGATAAATAAATCGCCGGGCTGCAACGTTCTAGTATTAATCGAAACACCTGTTACAAGTGGATTATTTTCAAGGGATACATCTTCCCCTAACCAGTTTGCGATTTCTGCTAAACTTTTCTTCAACTTGCTCACTCTCCGTCCTTTGAATGCTCAAGCTGTTGCTTTTCTTCGAAACGTTCTAGTGCAAGTGTGATTAGTTCCTCGATTAATCCAGGATAAGTCAAACCGGATTCCATCCAAAGCTTCGGATACATACTAATCGGCGTGAAACCTGGCATTGTATTTACTTCATTGATAATGACCTCTTCTTTATCTGTCACAAAAAAGTCTGCGCGAACAAGCCCGGAACAATCAAGTACTTTAAATGCACGAATCGCTGCGTCTTCCATTTTCTTCAATAACTCAGCAGAGACTACTGCAGGAATCGCATAGTTCGTCGTACCGTCTTCGTATTTTGCTTCGTAATCATAAAAGTCTTTCGTCGGCAATACTTCCCCCGCTATAGAGCATCTCGGATTATCATTGCCCAGCACACTCATCTCTAATTCGCGCGCGACGATTCCTTGTTCTACAATAATTTTACGATCGTATTTGAAAGCTAATTCTACTGCTTTAATTAGGTCTTCTCTGTTCGCTGCTTTTGTAATCCCTACACTCGATCCAAGATTAGCTGGCTTGACAAATAATGGCCATTTTAAGCTTTCTTCCATTTGTTGAAGAAGAGCTTCTTGATTACTTCTCCATACTTTACGAATGAAGTGTACGTATGGAACTTGGGATAATCCTGCTACTTCAAAAAGTTGCTTCATCACTACTTTATCCATCCCTGCAGCAGACGCGAGCACTCCATTTCCGACATACGGTAAATTCAACACTTCTAGTAGACCTTGCACCGTACCATCTTCTCCATTTGGTCCATGTAGAAGTGGAAAAATAACATCCAAGTCATTTCCTTCTATTGGTAAGAAACTTGAAATATTATTTGGTTTGCTAGCTGCTTCTCCAAACTTAAGTGTTTCAACGGTTTCAGCTGGACCTGCCAAAACACTCCCTTTTCTCCATTCACCAGTTTTTGTAATATATATTGGATATACTTCATATTTATCAAAATTTATCGCTTGTGTTACTGCTCTTGCTGTAAGTAAAGACACTTCATGCTCAGCAGATTTACCACCGTAAAGTAAGCCTAATTTTATTTTCATTTGTAAATAACCTCCACGTTTTGGGATAATACTATTTTATCACGGACAGCATAATTAGATGAATATTTATCCGAATAATTTCAAGCCTACCACACCAAAAATAATACAACTTAAAAACAATAATTTTTTCCAACTTTTCTTCTCATGAAAAAAGTACATGCCTATTAAGACACTTCCAGCTGCTCCAATTCCCGTCCACACTGCATAACCAGTTCCTACCGAAATATCCTTCAAAGCTAGTGATAATAGGAAAAAGCTTAAACAAGCCGAAATAATGGTGAAAATTGTGTATTTCATATTTTGAAACCCATCCGAAAGCTTCATATTGACCACGAATGCTACTTCAAATATACCTGCAACTATTAATACAATCCACGCCATTACGCACCCTCCTCTTCATCATCCACTAACTTTAACCCAATGATGCCAAAGAGTAATACACATAAAAAGAATAACTTACCAAAGCTAACCGCTTCCTGAAACCAAACAATTCCTACAATCACAGTACCAGCAGCACCGATCCCCGTAAAAATAGCATATGCCGTTCCTATCGGAATCGTCTTCATTGCTTTAGCAAATAAGAAAAAACTCACGATTAAAAAGATAATCGTAATGATTGAAGGTACTAGCTCAGTGAAACCATTTGCTTCCTTAAGGCCGATTGCCCAGACGACTTCAGTCAATCCTGCGATGATTAAAAATAACCAAGCCACTTATAAACACCTCTGTTCTTTTACATTCACCCATTTTAGCACAAGGAGGTTTAAAAAATAATTAAAACCAAATGGTCTAACGAGATTAAAGATGCAGGGTTAGCATAATAGGGACATTGCATCTTCATGATAGGATCTTCGGGTTTGTCGTGTTGAGCGGTCTTTTTGTCGCGCTCGGGTAGTCTTTGTCGTGTTCGAAGGCTAGTTTGTCGCGTTCGCAGTAGATTTGTCTCGTTCAGCCATTTATTGGATTTTATTTTCAGGAAATAGTGGATTGGAGCGGAAGGGCGGCGACTCCAGCGGGATGAGTGAGACAGATGAACCATCACAACGTACGCGTATGCGGCGGTGATGGTTCATCGCTCACCCCGCGGAAAGCGTCCGCCCTGCAGCGGAAATCCTAGCGGTAACCTAATAAAACTTTTTAGACGCATTATATCTAAATAGTGGCGTACCTTATAATTTCCTATAAGAAAATAAACGCCTTTGCAACTGAACGTTGCAAAAGCGGTTAAATAAACATTAAAGTTCTATTAAAGATTCAACTGGCTTTTCTAAATGATGTTTTAAATCGCTTAGTACCTCATCTGGAAAGATGTTCTCAGGCAAACTTCGAATTTCAATTCCATAATTGGTTTTGCCCATTTTACATAAAGACATTAACACGCCGTCCTCGTAATAGTCGGCATATGCTCCAACTTTCTCCTTCGTCAATTCAGGCAAATCAATGTTGTTCTTTTTTCTCCAAAAAGCGGTAGATTTTGCTTTTTCACTTATTTGTTGATTGAAAACACTAGCTACTAGCTGTTTAAAGTCTTCTGTATCGCGGAAATAAATTTTCGTTATTTGTTCTCCCTCATCCGTTAAATAAACAAACCTATTTTGAAGATGATGATAAAACGGCAAACGCAATGTCTCTTTCTTATGTGCGATATACAACAACTCCGCTTGCTCTTGAGGGGATAACATGTTTAACTTACGTTCGTCGGTAAAATCTAATAAACATAAAGCAGTTGGTCTTTCTGTAAAATCCTTTAAAAAGCGATTATATTGACCGTGCACAACAAACTCTAATTGGGTATGAATATTAAACGAGGCTTCTTCGTATTGATGTTTTAGCAATAAAAGAGCGGACAAATCCGAGAACTGTCGTAAAAACTGGTGAACAGAAATACCACTAAACAACACAAAATGCTCTATATCATTTACATGGACATATAAATGCGTTATATAATCTTCTACTTCTTTCACTTTTTTCGCCACTAAATCCACCCCTCTATTCTCCATAATATAATAGCATGATTTTTCCAATGAAACATATTTATTTCAATCTTCGTCACTTATACCTACAAGCCAAAAACATCTTTTTAGGCTATAATGAATAAGTGAAATTAGAAAGAAATTTAGGTGACTCTTATGGAAAACAAAAAAGGCTTTGCCGATCGCTTCGATTGGACCCTTGCTTTTATTATATTATTATTTTTAATTGTTAGTTTACTAGCAATTTCTTCTGCAGTAACGACTGGTCAATATGCCGCTTATAACTTTGTATCTAAACAAGTTTTTTGGTACGGAGTCGGCGCTTTTATTATTGGTTTAGTCATGTTTTTAGAGCCGGAGCAATATAAAAAAATGTCCTGGTATATATATGGTATCGGTGTGCTTCTTCTTATTGTTCTTTATATTTTGCCGGATAGTATGGCTTTTGTAAAACCTAAAAATGGGGCCAAAAGCTGGTTCCACTTACCTATAGGGGATATTCAACCTGCTGAGTTTATGAAAACCTTTTATATTTTGGCTCTTGCCAGATTAATTACAAATCATCATGAAAAGTATTTAATCAAAGATTTAAAAACTGATTTAGTTTTATTAGGAAAAATTGCCGTTACAATGCTGTTACCACTATCCTTTATTCTTCTTCAGCCCGACCTTGGTACGGCTCTTGTATTTTTCGCTATTACCGCAGCATTAATCATAGTTGCGGGGATTACTTGGAAAATTATTTTGCCACTATTTGTAGGTGGTGCTAGTGTTGGTGTCTTACTTTTATGGATGGCCCTTTATATGCAAGACTTTTTAGAAGCAAAGTTCGGCTTACAAGCCTACCAATTTGCCCGAATATATTCTTGGTTAGATCCATATTCCTATGCTTCCGATGAAGGGATGCACTTAATCACTTCTTTAAACGCAATTGGTTCAGGTGAAATTTTCGGAAAAGGTTATGGTGGACGAGTAGTATATGTCCCCGAAAACCATACAGACTTTATATTTGCCGTTATCGGTGAAGAATATGGTTTTATCGGAACGAGTATTGTCATCAGTATTTTCTTTTTACTCATTTTTCATTTGACGAAAATTACGCTTCAGCTGAAGGATGCTTATAGCACATATGTGTGTGCCGGAATCATTGCTATGATCACATTCCATGTATTCGAGAACATCGGTATGACAATTCAATTACTACCGATTACTGGAATTCCACTTCCGTTTATAAGTTACGGTGGTAGTTCGCTTATGGGTAATATGCTCGCACTCGGCTTAGTGTTTAGTATGAAGTTCCATCACAAAACGTATATGTTTGCAAAAAATGAAGATGACTAAGAAAAGCGCAAGCGCCTATGTCTGCCCCGACAGGCAAATGGGGAAAAGCGAGGAGGCAGCTCCTCAGCCACCGCAGCTTTTTCACATTTGACCCCGAGGGGCAAGGCGCTGGAGTCTGGACAATTACCTAAAAAAAGCAATAGTACCTAAAAAGAGTGACTCTAAAGTTCATGTTTATACGAACTTTTCGAGCCACTCTTTTTAACTTTGCGTGTGTGGAGTTTGTGCTGGTGGTGCTAACGCTTTAAGTATGTCAAGTCTCGATTTTGTCATTGTAACAGTAACACCCAGCTTTGAAAGATTACTTACAATTTTCTTTAAATCAACTTCCTTTGCCATTCTATCCACCTCGTCCTCTCCAGTTATTATTACGATTTATTGTGAAAAAAGTTTCTTCTTTTAATTTTGTTTTTATCATACCACTTTTTTATTCATTTTAAACTTTCTTTTATATTACATATTTTAAACTTTTGTAAACCAAGCTAGTAATGAAAAATGTAATCAAAAAGGAGTGGTTTTCAATGAATGTCAAAGATGTGATGAGTAAAGAAGTCGTGACATGCAATCCACAAGATTATGTAAATGAAGTTGCAGACCAAATGCGAACACTTGATATTGGTTGTTTGCCAGTTGTCAGTAACAAAAAACTAGTCGGCATGATTACTGATCGAGATATCGTGACACGTTCTGTTGCAAAAGATGTGCGAAGTAAAGTAGAAGATGTCATGACGAAGTCTGTTATTTCCGTCTCCCCTAACGATACGACAGCAGATGCTTCCATTGTGATGGCTCGCAATCAAGTTCGCAGACTCCCGGTAATAGAAGATGGATTACTTGTTGGATTTGTATCATTAGCTGATTTAGCATTTCCTTTTCCACATGTACAGGAAATTTCCAACGCTATGGAAAGCATATCCGAACCACGTAATTATTAAACATATGAGCTATCCCCAAATTTTAGTGGGATGGCTTTTTATTCTACTTCATTTTTTTTGCTGTATACATTAAATAGGGACTTCATTTCCTATGTGCCAAACTGTATGGAAACGTGTAATATAAAGAGTAGAAGATTGTCAGAAGGCAGGTTTATGCATGAAAAAAACTCTTTTTATATTAATGTCCATACAGTTTTTAGTTTATCTTGGATTCGGAATTATCATTCCAGTGTTACCGGAAGTAATTTTACAGCAAAATTATCATGAGGTTCATGTTGGTGGTTTACTAACTGTTTACTCACTAGCTTCGTTTTTCACCGCTCCTCTTTGGGGAATGCTATCGGATCGTGTTGGTCGAAAAACACTTATTTTAGTTGGGCTAGTTGGATTTAGCTTAAGCTTCTGGCTATTTTCTTTATTTTTCGATTCGCTGTTTATGCTTTATTTGTCTCGTGTAGTGGGAGGATTATTCTCTGGTGCACTTTACGCAGCTGTAACGGGATTTGCGGCCGATTTATCGGATGAAGAAAATCGTAATAAGTATATGGGCTTTCTTGGGATGTCGATTGGTTTAGGCTTTATTTTTGGACCTGCAATTGGTGGCGTATTAGGACATGTGAATTTAGCATTGCCTTTTACAGTTTCTGCTCTATTATTACTTATCATTTTTGTGTATGCGTTTATTGTTTTGAAAGAGCCAGAACGTATTGGGAAAGCTAACAAACGTGCACTTCTTCCGAAAGGCGCTGCAAGTCTTTGGAGTTATCGTATTAAGTATTTGTTCTTGTTTTCATTTATGGTAACGTTTTTACTTGCTGGTTTAGAGGCTACATTCCAATTGTTCCAAATTGAAAAGATTGAAATTACACCGCTCCAAATTGGATACTTGTTTATGTTTAGTGGGTTTGTCGATGCAGCTATCCAAGGCGGAGTAGTGCGACGGATTAAAAATGGTACGGAAACGAAATGGCTATTATATGCACAAATTATTACTGCTATCGGTCTGTTTCTAACCGTATTTACGAATAGTATTTTCTGGGCAGGTTTGTCTTTATGTGTGTTTACTGCTGGTAATGCACTTGCAAGAACGACTATTGTTTCACTTACTTCGAAAGAGTCAGGTGGACGCTACGGGACGGCAGCCGGGATGGCGTATTCGATGGACAATCTTGGACGTATCATCGGTCCGCTATTATTCGCATGGTTATTTACCGTTGAACCAGATAATATTTATGTAGTGTCGGGTGTGCTTGCAGTACTATCTATTGGATTGATTTTTACATTCCGTAATTCAGCAAGATCACTAAAAAATGTGGAGTAAGATTTCATCTTACGTATATTGATTATATAAATTTATAGAGGCTATAATTAACTGAAGGAGTTGATTATTAATGGAAAAAGTTAGACCATTCCTAATGTTTCAAGATGGCAAGGCAGAGGAAGCAATGAATTACTACACTTCAATCATTGAAGACTCAGAAATTACAAGTATTGTTCGCTATGAAGCGAATGAACCTGGTGATGAAGGAACTGTAAAGCAAGCTACTTTTACGTTAAAAGGGCAAGAATTTATGTGCATTGACAGTAATGTAAAGCATCAGTTTTCCTTTACTCCTTCTTTCTCAATTTTTGTTACTTGTGATACTGAAGAAGAAATTAACAATCTGTTTCAAAAACTGATCGAGGATGGGCAAGCACTAATGCCAATTGGTGATTATGGTTTTAGTCAGAGGTTTGGTTGGCTAAATGATCGGTTTGGAGTATCATGGCAACTAAATCTTCCTAATTAAAAAATACTATATTAAAAGCAACACGGTATTACCTCATTAGGGGTAATACCTACTTTTATATTATTATGAAATAAACCCATATATTTTATATAACTCTTTTCCCTAACCAATGAGCAAATAAAACAAGAGGAATTATAAGAAAACATAAAGGTAGACTTATAATAATAATCTTCCACGTTATGACTTCATTTACTAACAAAGCTTTCTATAACACTAAACTGTATGGAAGTATGATTATTAAAGATGTTATCGCTCCTGGAGTTATCGAACGGAAAAATATTGCTTGACCAATATGGGTAAATGCATGGATGAAAAAAGTTAATGTTACTGCTGTAAAAAAATAGATATTAGCAAATGCTCCGTGAGTTAAGTATTGGTTAGCCATAATTGTAGAACTGCTAACAAACAAAAATATAATTAATACTGCAAAAGCAAATTGTGCTGTGGACATGGAAAATTGTTTAACTACTCGATCAGCTAACTTTTGGGGTAATCTTTTATATACTTCGTGTCTATTCTTATTTAGCCAATTTTCGACCATAATAATTTCTTCGAAGTCATGAAAAATAAATAAAATAGGAAACAACCATATAAGAGTTTGAACATTTATCCATAGATCCATACCTCTACCTCTCTCAATTCATATTTGGCTCACTTTAAAATATGAAATTTTATAACTATTATACCAATCTTTAATTATGTAGTTATATACAAAAGGTGCAATTGAAAAAACTCCATAATCAAGTGTAAAGGGCTGTTTTTTTTCGACCAATTTTTTCATCTATTTTGCAGGTATCTTTTGTGAAATGTAGAACTGTTAAACTGACGTTTCTAATAATTTTTTCGGGAAAGAAGGTTAGTTGAATGGGAAGAGTAATTGGATTCGAACTAAATAGTCAAGAACCTGAAAAAGCAGCGGAATTTTATTCTAAAGTTTTCGATTGGGAAATTTCCGAACCTCACTGGGATTATCGGGCTGTTATTACTGGGATATCTGAAAAAGCTGGAATTGACGGGGGAATCGGAAAAGGGCCAAATGATTATCCCCATGGAACTCGTATTCAAATTGAAGTAAATTCAATTGATGAGGCAATTTCTAAAGCTAAAAACAATGGTGCGATGATTGTTCGAGAAAAAATGGAGTTTGATGATTTTTATCTTGCATACTTGATAGACCCTGTTGGAATTGGTTTTGGTCTTATTCAAAAAAGAGAAAACAAAGCCTAAATAAAATGCCAAGGAGACGAAATTGGCTCCTTGGCATTTTGCTATTCCATTTCAGGATGCGCTGTGCGAATAACGGATGGCCTTGCAAGTATTAATACGACTATTATTAATAACAGGCTCGATACGATGAGAATGCTTTCTGCGGGTAGCAGATCATATAAAAATCCATATATCACCGTTCCCAAAGGCATCAACGCCATCGCCATCGTTTCTATAATGGAAAATACGCGCCCTTTATAATCATCGTCAATCATTTTTTGCATCATGACCTGCATTGGGGTATTCGTAATAATCATTGCAGCCCCTAAACAAAACATTAATACAACATAATAACCGAACGTGACAAAGTAAGACATGCTTATGATTAATGGCATTGCTACTGCTCCCATAAGGATACCCATTATGATTATGCTTCTTTTAGAAAGCAATAAAGGATACTTCACTTCATTTCTAGTAGAGAAATAAATAGACAAGATCAACATTCCTACTGCGAAAGCACCTTCTGTGAGCCCGAAATGTTGGGAAGCGATTTTCAGCTTTTCGATTAATATAAAGGAATATCCTACCATATAAGCTCCAAATAAAAAATTGATAAAAAGGGAGATCCATATAATTGACTTCAAAATGGGTTGGTTTTTCAAATAACGCAAACCTTCTTTCATACTTTGAAGCATTGGTTCTTTTTCTTCTCCCTCTACTATTTCTTTGCGCTTGGCAAATAAAGTAAAATTCATCGTCGACTCCAAAATAATAGCAATAATGGATGCTACCATGTACATAATAAGGAATACTGGCATTGAAACTACTCCATATAGTAAACCACCTAATGCAGGACCTCCAATTGCAGCAAACGATATCGACATTTGGTTCAACGACATTGCTTTTTGAATTCTTCCCTCATCCACTAATCCAGTAATAGACGAACTAAATGTCACACTAGAAAACGTAGATGTTAAAGATAAAATAACGGTCGTAGTATAAATCGCCATTAATGATAAGCCTGCAGTTTTACTAACAATAAATAAACCAATTATCGCTAAAGTCGTCGCGATTTGCGAAACAATAACAATCATTTTCCTCGAATATCTATCTGCAGCGTATCCAGCAAACGGGGCAATTAATGTCCTTGGTAAAATACTGCAAATTAAATTCAACGCAAAATTTGAAGCGGATCCCGTCAATTGCAAAATATAAAAACTAATTGCAAATGCATACACTTGCGCCCCAAAACTAGAAATCATCTTACTAATGGTAAATGTCCACAAATGATAAGTAGCCCTTTTCAGCTTAAACGCTTCTTCCATTTTCAAATCCCCTTTGAAAAGTTTAATTTTATTAAACAAATAATAGCATATTGCACCTTTCATTTCAACAAAAAGTTTAATATAATTAAACTAATATAATGAGGTGAAAAATAGTGACACTTGGAGAACGAATTCGCAAACTAAGAAAACAACAAAAGCTAACATTAGAAGTACTTGCTGGTAGTGAGCTCACCAAAGGAATGCTCAGTTTAATCGAAAACAACAAAGCAAACCCTTCCATGGAAAGCTTAAATTATATAGCAGGCCGGCTAAGTGTGGATGTAGCTGATCTTTTAGAAGAGATTAGCAGCATCGAGTTAAGGGAGCTACTTGAAAAAGCAGAAATCCTCTTTAGCACAAAGTATGAGGATCTAACAAATGAGCATGAGCAATTGATTGAATTAGTAAAACCATATGTACCTAGGCTTACACAAGGATATGAAGCTGCACGTTTACTCGAAATGTATAGTCGCTGTTTATCTTTTAATAATGACAGTGACTCTGAACAGCTACTAAAACAAGTTGCAGTGATGTATGAGCAATTAAATTTAATTTCAAAACAAGGGGATATCGGGACATCCCTTGCATTAATTCCATATTTGAAGCACAAATATCAAGAATCGCTAGATGTACTTCTTAAAGAACGTGCAAAACTAGAAGCAAATCCGTTATGGATAGACCCCCTATCTCGGTTACACTACGACTATTTAGAAGCTACTTTATATTTTGCTGTAGGTAAATATGAAGATGCTATTCATGTAATGGAAAAGGCAATTGAGTATTCCAATAAACATAAAATATTTAAACAAGTGGATAATTTGTATAGATTAGCAGCTGCTCAAGCGATGATGGCTGAGGATGAGGAAAAAAAGGAGTATTATTTAAATAAACTTCTTGCATATAGTGAATTTGCCGAGGATGAGGATTCCAAGGTTTTCACCTATTACGCTGAAATACATTACTTAAATTCTTATAAAAAAATGTACGAAGATGCCGATCATTTATACAACAACTTTTTAAACAAAAAATTAATGCCCAAATTATTCGTTCCTTTCTTCCATCTTGAAAGAGGGAAAACCTTATACGGTTTACAACAATATGAGCAAGCAATTGAAAAGTTAAAAGAAGTTGTTATTCCCGACATTCTTCATCATCCAATCGATTTATCAATCTTCTATGAAAAAGATGCGTATATCGCATTATGTTACTTAGAGCTGAACGAAAAAGAAAAAGCACTCGAATTTGCAACAACCGCATTAAATAATATTAGTGAAATGCCATACACTCCTTATAAAAAGTTTATCGAAGAAACATATGAAAAAGTATCGTCTCTCCATCATTTCTGACTGGAGGACGACTCTTTTTATCCTATGTGGACGCAATAATTTTTATCCGGTAATGACGCCATTTTCTATTCATTTTGTATGGTATGTACGGTAATTATCCATCCAGTTTGTAAACTTCAACCAAGCATCTTCAAAATCTGGTTGAATACAGGAAACCTGAAGCAGTCCCCTTTCTACCAAATAATCACTTTTATAATGAAGATCAAAACCGGACATACGAGCATCTTCCGCTAAATAGGGAAAGACTTTTTCCTGCCAAGTAATAATCATTGGGTAAGGATTATTTGCTAGTAATTCTATTTGATGCTTTTCCACTTCTTTCTTCATAAACTTCATACGGTTTTGTAAAAGTTTATATCTCTTCCCTTTTTCATACGCTTTCAGGGCATATTCTAAACTTTGCACAAGTTGGGATGACATCGTAAACGGGATCATATGACTAGCAGTCAAACCTATATCTAAATAAGCAGGAATTTGATTACTCGTCACTATTTCCGTGTTAGAAAAGACGAATGCTAAACCACTCATGGTCCCAATAGCTTTCCCACTCACTCCGGTTGCTAAATAGACGCCATCCATTGAAAATGGAAGTGCACCAAAAGAACTTACACAATCTGCACATAGTAACACATTATATTTTTTACATATTTTAACTAATGATTCCAACTCGTTTAGCATTCCTGTCGAAGTTTCTCCGTGTGCTATGAGCAACCAACTATATTTACCAGTTGCAAGTTCGTGTTCAATCGCCGCCAGATCAAATGACGTCCCCCACCCATAAGCTTGTACCTCGTAGGCAAGTCCCCATCTTTCCGCTTGTTTTTCCAGACGTTCTCCAAAAGCTCCGTTCGTGAGGATCATTCCCCTCTCTCCTAGTACGTGTAGCTGCGCGATCATCGCTTCGTTCGCAAGCGTTCCACTTCCAGCTAAAAGATGTACATAAGCTGCTCCACTCATAGTCAAAAGGCTATTTTTTACACGTTCTAGCATCGCTTTAAAGGCATGCGCCCGATGAGAGATCGGACTTTCTAGAAATGCCTGTTGAATTATTTCCGAGTGTTGTACAGGTCCTGGATAAAACGAATATCTTTTTTGCTTAAAACGAGCAGCAACGGAACGATCAAATCGTTCTCTTGTTAGCACCATTGGGACGAAAAGGGCATCCCCCGTGCCAACAGTTTCTGCAAAAGGCTCAAAACCTAGCTGATTATATAATTTTTGTTCTCGGATTGTCCCAGATATAACTGCGGCCCCGTACCCATTCTCATACGCATAATCAGATAATGCACGCGCTAAATAGTAAAATACACGTCCATTTCGATGTGCTTTATCAACTGCCAGCAACCGTACCTCGCATAGCAGTCCTTCAAGTGCATCTTCCGGAAGCAAATCCTCCACTGGTCCTAGCTTTAAATCTAAGGAAAAAGGACGAACTGCACGAAATGCAACCATCCCTGCGAGCTCCTGATCCTTCAGCACAATCACATACACGTTTTCATGATGAAACGGATCAACTCGCATACCACTCGGATCCGTCTCATGTTGTGGGATTTCTTCCACAAATGTTTGATAGTTTAATCTCGCAATCGCTTCAAATTCTTCATCCGTCCTCGCAATTTTACACCAGTACATAAGAAACACTCCTATCTACTCACTAGAATGGTATCGTTCTGTTCTTTTTTCTAGTAAAGTAATACCTACTGCTATTAGCAATATCGCCAAAAGCATCATCATGCTTATATACGTAATGACCCCGCCTAAAGTTTCCCCATAAATCGTCACTCTTTTTAAAGCTTCCATTCCATAATAAATAGGTGATATCCACTTCATCGCAAGCAAACCTTCTGACTGTACAATTTCCAACGGCCAGTATGCTCCACCGATCATGGCAAAAGCTACCGCTAACAAAGAAATAATCACACCACTTTGACTCACTGTTTTCACAAGGGAGATGACAAATAATGAGAATGCCAGCACGAGCAATACGTAAAAACTACAAATAATAACGACTTTCCAGAAACCAACGTACATATTCGTGCCTATGAGAAATCGAAACACTAAAATGACTAATAGCATTTGAATAAGTCCGATTACATAACTAAACGATAAATGACCGAAATACAATTGGAATCTACTAATAGATGCGAGTTTTAGCCGGTTCCAAACACCAGAACGTTTATCTTCTAATATAAATTGCACGTTAATCGAAATGGTATAAAATACGAAATAGAGCATAAATCCAAATAAACTTTGTAACGCACCATCATATCTAAATACTTGTGATTCATCCATTGCAGATTTATTTATTTGAAAAGCATGGTCTTCCACTAGATCTTTCTCTACTTCCTCCCACTTATTCTCTCCACCTAATGCAATTACTTGATTCCGGAAACTAAGCTCATTGTATATTGTTTCAATTTCAAGAGATAGCATTCTTACTGTGTCTGATTCTATATTAGCAAGGACCGAGTACGTTTTTTCAGTTAACAACACACCAATTTTGTCACTATTTTCCTTTATCGTTTCTTTTAATTCTTCTTCGGTTAAAACGGTGATCGTATAATCATTATTGTTTTGCAGTTTTTCCAAAACATCTTCACTAATATTCGTTTCATCTGTAGCAACTAATAAAGTGAAACTACTACCGACGCCACCGCTTAGTATATACGCAAAAACAACGGTCATCACAGTCATCGAAATAAGAACGAACGGTTTTCTTTTTAAGTTTTGAAGTCTTGCAAGCCATATTCCCTTCATGATGTCACCCCTCTTTTCGGAAATAAAATAATGGCAAGCAACACACAAAGAATTAGCCAAGCATATAAAACAGGAAGATATGACCAAATTACCTCTAGCTCTCTACCTCTCTGAATCGATAAAATAGCGGTCATCATCGCCCCATTCGGCGTGAAATTACCAATATTAGCAAGTAAACTAGAAACATCTCCTATATTGAAGAATGAGCCCCCTAAAAAAGAAAATACAGAAACGACGAACCCAGTAAATACCGTAGATGCTCCTTCTGATTTCGTTCGCAATTGGATTGTTGTTAAGAAAGCAGAAAGCCCACCTACAAATAAGCTATAGCTTAAAACGATTACTAGCATAGCTTCTAGCCCGACCCAATCTATTCCCAAAACAAATTTACCAAATATTAATAGAATAGCTTGCTGTATAAAAGCGACCAAAGTTCCCATAAGGAAAATGGAGATAGCATACAACTTTGCGGATACCCCCGCTAAAATAAGCCGGTCATACACTTTCCACTGCACTTCCTGCAATGCAAACCCAGATAAAAATGATGGAATATAAAGTGCAAACATAACTAGCATTCCAACTGTGTAATAAATGGAAGCAGGAATTTTACGCTCTTTTTCTTCCAATACTTGCTCTATTTTTTCAACGGCTTGATTGTTTTGTATTATCTCATCAGGGGCAATCCCTGCTTTTGATAAGGCAAGTGATTTCGTATAACCAGTTTGCCAACTATCGATAATGGATTGAATTATCGACGCTCTTATTTCATTTTTTTGGCTTAAAAATAAATCTATTTCGGGTGTTTGGCTATCCTCAAAATAAGCTGATTTTATATAATTTATACGAAAGTTCGCTGGAATAGTTAGGATTCCATCGATTTCCTTATCTTCTCGTATCTTTTTTAAATCCACCGATTGTTTCTTCTCCAAAGCAATATAGTTGCTTACATCTTCAGAAGCTAATATAGCGTTTTCTAAAATATAAATAGGATCATTGCGTTTAAGCTCATTTCTAACAGCTTCCAGTGCAGGTCCAGTAATACCCTGATTCTCTAGAAAGCTGTGGATAGATGCTTCTTCTTGTTCCCAAGTCGATTCATCGACTAATACTAGTCTTGCTTGTATAGCCATTTCTTCGTCATTATTCATTACACTAGCAAGCGCAGTGGATAGAATAGTGATAAGTACGACTGGCATAACTAGTAAAATGATAAGCGGTTGCTTATTGCGCAAGAGCATTTTCATTTGTTTTCCGATTAGACTACTTAACATAACAAGTCCCCCTAGTCTCTTAATGCTCTTCCTGTTAAATGTAAAAATACATCTTCGAGTGAAGGAATTTTGACAACTGCAGAAGTAATTGTTACGTCATTTGAAGCTGCTAGCGCAAAAATGGTAGCAAGCGGTTTATCACTTTTAGGCAACGAAATCGAAAATGTCTCTTCTTCTTTCCTTATAGTTGCAGTCTTAAATTGTTTTTTGAGCGCTTCTTCAAATTCCGCAGAGAGGAGATTTGCTTGGAGCTCAATCGTTTGATTGTCTGAAACGAGGGATTTTAGCGCTTCTTTCGTTCCATGTGCGATAATTTCTCCTTGGTCCATAATATAGATTTTGTCGCAAAGCAGTTCTACTTCTTCCATATAATGACTTGTGTATAATAACGTCATTCCTTCTTCTACTAATTGTTTAACTGTATCCAAAATGTACGCTCTCGATTGAGGATCGATCCCTACTGTTGGTTCATCCATAATTAATATAGAAGGTTCGTGTAAAAGAGCTGCTCCAATATTTAACCTTCGCTTCATTCCACCAGAAAACGTTTTGACTATATCGTTTTGGCGATCGGTCAAGCCGATTTTCTGCAGTACTTCTTCCGTGCGTTTAGCGAGTAATTGCCCTTTTAGTCCATAAACACGTCCGAAAAAGTGGAGATTTTCTTTTGCAGATAGCTCTGGATACAATGCAATTTCTTGCGGTACTACACCGAGTACTTTTCGAAGCGATTCCGGATTTTTATTAATAGATTGTTCGTTCCAGATTACTTCTCCGCTAGTCGGCATGATCAGTGAAGAAAGCATGGAAATTGTTGTGGATTTACCTGCACCATTTGGACCAAGTAAACCTACGGACTCCCCTGCCTCTAGTTGCATATTAATATGCCGTACTACTTCCTTGTTTTTATATTTTTTATGTAAGTTAATTGCTTGTAGCATCCATCCAACTCCTTGTTAGCATAGTTGTATAAATTATATCAAACTATTCCCATAATTCCCGTACATCTAACCGTTAAGTTTATGTAAAAAGCACGAAAGATATTTTAGATCATAATAACTAAAAAGCCGCCCTCGAAAGGACGGCTTTTCTAGTTCTATTTTACGCTTCTGCTGTTTGCGTTTTTAGTGGAGTATCGTATACCTCTTTGTCTAATTCTCCTGTGATTTTCGCTGTTGCCACACCTGCTGTCATGGAACCACTTACGTTTACAGCTGTACGTCCCATATCGATTAATGGTTCTACTGAAACTAGTAAACCAGCTAATGCAACTGGTAAGTTTAAAGCTGATAGTACGAGAATCGCAGCAAATGTTGCTCCTCCACCAACTCCCGCTACACCAAATGAACTGATCGCTACAACCGCTACAACGGTTAAGATGAACATTGGATCAAGTGGATTAATCCCTTGAGACGGTGCAATCATAAATGCCAACATCGCCGGGTACACACCAGCACATCCATTTTGACCAATCGAAAGACCAAATGAGCCTGAGAAGTTCGCAATCCCTTCTGATACGCCTAGTTTCGATGTTTGCGTATTAATATTAATCGGTAACGTTCCTGCACTTGAACGAGAAGTAAACGCAAAGAGTAATGGCTCTGCTGCTTTTTTCAAATAAGTTATTGGATTTAGTCCAGATAACGAAATAATTAGTAAGTGCATACCAAACACAATTGCAAGTGCTACATAGGAAGCTACAACGAACTTTCCTAAGTTAAAGATCGCTCCAAAATCAGAGGTTGCTACAGTTCTAGCCATAATCGCTAAAATACCAAAAGGCGTTAATCGTAATACAATCTTCACTACGCTCATGACCAGTGCATAGCCTGCATCAATACCTTTCTTAATAATGGTTGCATTATCTTTGTCTCTACGCGAAACCCCTAAATAGGCGAATCCTAAAAATGCTGCAAAAATAACGACAGCGATCGTGGAGGTAGAACGTGCCCCTGTGAAATCTAAAAATGGATTTGCAGGAACTAAATCAAGTATTTGTTGAGGAAGTGCTTTGTCTGCTACTTCTGCAGAACGTCCTTCATAATACTCGGCACGCGCAGACTCGGCATCTCCTTGCACAATCTGATCCGAATTCAAATCAAAAATTGCCGCGGAACCAATACCTACAACTGCTGCAACTGCTGTTGTTCCGATAAGGAAACTTAAAATAATCGCTGCCATTTTACCGAAGTTTTTTCCGATCGTAATTTTCGTAAATGCTCCTAAAATGGAGATGAATACTAATGGCATTACGATCATCTGAAGAAGCTTCACATAACCTGTTCCAATCAAGTTATACCATTGCACAGATTCAGCTAATACTTCCGATGTTGCTCCATAAATAAAGTTAAGTGCTAAACCTAGTGCAATTCCTAGCCCTAACGCTGTAAATACTCTTTTTGAAAAAGATACATGTTTCTTTTGCATTATGATTAAAATCCCAACGAATAGCAACAAGGCTACTACATTAAGAAGAATAAATAATATATCCATCTAAAATACCTCCTTTTAACTCTTAAACTATAATAATTCTTTTAATCCTATTGGTCAAGTAGGTTTTATAGATTTTTGCTTTTCTTCTTTCTTTTCTTTAAATCAGCTATACTGAAGATAAACTCAAACTAAATTAGGGGGTGTTATTATGGCAGCAAGTGTTTATAGTTTACTCGTTTCCGGCATACTTATTTTAAATATTTTCCTCGCTATTGCATTAATATTCTTGGAGCGGCGAGACGCTTCTTCTACATGGGCTTGGATTATGATTCTGTTTTTTATCCCTATTGTAGGATTCGGTATTTACTTATTATTTGGAAGAAAGTTACGTAAAAAGCATTTGTTTCGATGGGAAGGAAAAAACAAGATTGGGATTGATAAACTAATCGAATTCCAAATGGAAGCTATAGAAGATGATTCATTCGATTTTCGCCTAGACGATGCTAGCCTCTATAAAGAGCTTATTATTATGCATTTGCACAATAACCACGCAGTTTTAACACAAGACAACGATGTGGAGATTTTCACGGATGGCCGTAAAAAATTCGATGCCCTCTTACATGATTTAGAAAATGCGAAAGATCATATTCATTTTCAATATTATATTTTTCGTTTAGACAACCTTGGGCAGCAGATTTACCAAGTGCTTTTAGCAAAAGCAAAACAAGGAGTAAAAGTTCGAATTTTATACGATGATACAGGCTCCCGTTCCTTAAGTAAAAGACATTTTAAAGAATTAATTGATTTAGGTGGAAGAGTGGAAGCTTTCTTTCCTGCCATTTTGCCTCTCATTAATCCTCGAATGAATTACCGTAATCACCGAAAAATTGTCGTAATTGATGGACGTATAGGCTATATAGGTGGCTTTAATGTAGGGGATGAATATTTGGGATTAAACAAAAAATTTGGGTACTGGCGAGATACACATTTACGTATTGAAGGGAGCTCCGTCCATCCTCTCCAAACACGTTTTATACTTGATTGGAACCAGGCTTCTGCAGAGCATGATATTGAATACTCCGATATTTTTTTCCCGGCTATTCCTTTAAAAGGTTCCGTTGGTTTACAAATTGTTTCGAGTGGTCCGGATTCTGAGTGGGAGCAAATAAAAAATGGTTACTTAAAGTTAATCATGATGGCCAAAAAGTATATTTATATACAAACCCCGTACTTCATTCCAGACGCTAGTTTTATGGACACATTGCGCATTGCCTGTTTATCAGGTATTGATGTGCGGATTATGATTCCAAACAAACCAGACCATATCTTTGTTTATTGGGCTACTTACTCTTACGTTGGGGAGCTAATAAAAGCCGGGGCGAAAATATATATTTACGAAAATGGATTTTTGCATACAAAAATGATTGTGATCGATGACGAAGCCTCAACGGTAGGTACAGCTAATATTGATGTACGTAGTTTCAAATTGAATTTCGAAGTAAATGCATTTATTTATGATCAAGAAACCTCTCATCAACTAGCTGAGATTTTCGAAGAAGATATGAAAGTTTCGACCGAGATGACGTGGGAGATTTACGAAGAACGAACGAAAATGATTAAATTTAAAGAATCGCTTGCACGATTATTATCACCAATATTATAGGAAAGAGGTTTCCATTAGTCGGAAACCTCTTTCTGTTATAAGTTCAAATATTCTTCTAATGTTGTTCCTGCTTCATAAACTTTTGGTGCAAGCTCTTTACCAACATACCTGAAATGCCATGGTTCGTACATATATCCGGTTATTTTTTCTTTTCCATTTGGATAGCGCATGATAAAACCGTATTTATGAGCATTGGCTGCCACCCATTTACCAGCTTCTGTTTCCCCGAAGCTCTCTCTCGCAAAATGCTGTTCGAAATGCTGTTCTCCTATATCAAAAGCGAGTCCTGATTGATGTTCAGAGTATCCCGGTCTTGCACTATAACGATCCGCTGCTTCTTGACCATCGTTACTCATATATTTTCCATATAAAGTTGTTTGATAATCAAATGAACGATACGTACTGAATGCAACTAGCTCATATCCAGAAAGCGTAGCTTCCGCTGCCATTTCCTCGAATGCTGCTCTTGCTTCCTTACTTTCACCAGGGGCAAAAGTAGATGGCAATGGATATTTTTTACTTACAATCAATACACCCTCCACATAAGTCGGTTCTTCCGGCAATGTTTCGTTACCCACATAACCTTTTGCTCCTGACATATCTATCTCGGGTTCTACTTCAGGTGGTGTTTCCACAACCGGTTCTTCCTCTACAGGTTTTTCTTCCACTTCTTCTGCGGGTACAGACTCTTCTGCATTATTCGAAAGACCTAAAGGAGCCATACTTTTATCTATATCCCAGTCATTCCACCAAATCCATCCGACAATTCCTACGATTAATACTACTAAAATCGATCCCGAAACAATATAGGGCCATTTTCTTTTTTTCTTCTGTAACAAACTATATCTTGACTGCATATTCTAGTCTTCCTTCTTTCCACTAACGATAATTCTAGTTTACCATTTTTTCACGAATAATTCGCTAGACTATCTTCTCATAATAAAAACAAAAACTACCCTACTAAAAGATAGTTTGCGCAAGTTAGGAATAATGCGTCTTGGCAAGTTGAATAAAGTGTCCGCAATTATTTTCGCTACAGGGCGGACGCTTTCCGTGGGGTGAGCGATGAACCTTCACCGACGCTACGCGTGCGCTGTGAAGTTTCATCTGTCTCACTTCATCCCACTGGAGTCGCCGCCCTTCCGCGAAAATCAAAGGAGCTTGCCGAATAATTAGTTTCTTGCTTAATAAACCAAAAATTTTAATTGAATCGAAGAGGAAAATCTATTATTAATAAGTATCTCGTGAAAATTTATCCAGTAAATGGATAATAGCAACCAATCAGTTATTGAAAACAATCAGTTCTATTCGGAGAGCAACCAAATTGCTGGTGAAAGCAACTAATTCTTAAAATAACAAGTTTACTTGAGATGAGACGACGATGATTACAAGGTGTTATTTCAAAATAAATGGTTGAATGATTCGTTCTTTATCCTAGAAAATGCTTCACATATTTTAAGACAGCATTTTCTAAATAGGTTTAATAAATATTGCGTAGTAGACCTGATCAATTTCAATCTCTGATAACTGCAGACACCAAATTAGCAAGAAATTCCTATTGATTGAAGCGGAAAGCGTCCGCCTGGAGCGGAAATCATAGCGGTAAATTCTTTAAGACGCATTGTCCTTACAATGCGCTTAATATAAAAAAAGTTGCATAACTTCTGTTGCTTAGAGATAGTTATCCACATAACATTTCTTTTATAATTATCTAAGCCGTAAAAAAATACGTCTACCTTTTTCAGGTAAACGCATTTTTTAAAATAATATTAAACCTAAAACAACGAAAAATAGGACAGTAAAGATGATCGCCATCGTTCTCATCCACTTCGCCTCACGTGGAAACCCTTTTTCTTTAAAACTTATCGCACGGTAACCATTACTCATTGCAAAAATGGCAGTCATAAATAGAACCGCCAAGTTTAAATTTCCTAGTACAATAAATACTAATGCGGTAATTGCAGCTGCAACAATTAAAACAGTAAAAATCCAATTTTTTTTCATTTCCTACACCTCACAAGAAAAAAACGAAGCTAGAACAGCTTCGTTTCATGATCAATTACGCCTCGGCGTAATTGCCGTCCAGATTTTGAATTGCGCTTGAGGCCAACATGATGTTGGTCATGCAGTCGTTGCGACAAAAGCACTTTTGCGACGAGCTTTGCGCAGGAGCAGGACGTCGCGAACTTAGACTGCCTTCAAAATCTGTGACATCCGCCTGAGCCTTAACTTGACTCACCAGTTATTATTTGCTGAGTCAAGTTATACTGATTCTTCTGCTTTCTCTGGATGATTCGAATAGAATTTTCGACCTAAGTATGTTTGGAATATTAATAATATCCCACCAACTGTCCAGTAAAGCGGCAATGCAGCCATTGAACTAAACGAGATGAACATAATCATAATAGGCGAAATATAAATCATCATTTTCATTTGTTGCTTTTGTTGTTCAGGGACTGTCCACAACGATACTTTCGCTTGGATGAAATACACAGCCCCAGCTACAAGCGTCATCGCAATATCAGGTGAACCTAAGTTAAACCATAAAAATGGATGTGCTTTAATCTCATCTGAGTGTGAAATAGCAAAGTATAATCCCATGACAATTGGCATTTGAATAAGCATTGGTAAACAACCCATATTCAATGGATTTACGCCATGTTTACGATATAAGCCCATCATTTCTTGCTGTAAAGCCATTTGTTCCTCTTTAGATTTTGTTTCTTTCAATTTCTTTTGAATTTCGTCCATTTCTGGTTTCAGCTTGTCCATTTTTACTTTCATGCCTTGTTGGTGCTTATAGTTTCTAAGCATTAACGGCATAAGAGCAAAACGGATGATAACTGTGATTGCAATAATTGCTAGGCCATAGCTACCATTGAACATTTCACCAAAGAAATGTATTAAAAATTCAAAAGGTCGAACAAATATATTGTAAAAAGTACCTTCTTTGTTTTCTACTCCCGAGCACCCGCTAAGAACTACTGCTGCGAATACAAGAATAGAAAGTAAACTAATCTTCTTTTTCAATTCATTCACCTACAATTATCAAACTATAACGAGTATACATCACTATGAAGCTATTTATCAAATCTAAAGCGATTTAGGCTCATTTGGGAAAATATATTTGAAATTTGGATGTTCCAAATGATTTCTAAATTGTTTTGGTGTTACACCTGTATATTTTTTAAATATACGGGTGAAATAACTTTGGTTACAAAAATGGAAAGTATCTGAAATATCCAAAATAGCTTTATTCGTATGGCGTAAAAAAAACTGGCATTCTTCGACTTTACGAATGTTTAAATATTCTACTAAAGTTACTCCAGTATGTTCCCTGAAAATACGCGACAAATGGCTAGTACTAATATTGAAATGGTTTGCAATATCCTCCACCGTTAAATTTGTCTCAATTCTATCGTTTATGAATAAGATTACTTTATTAACAGTTTGATGACCAAAGGAAGGTTTTTTTCTTTCCGTAATTACCAAAACAAAAAACTCTACTAGCTCATCTGCACATTGAAGGAATTGTGCATCATTCATTTGTGTATCAATAATATCAACACTAGCAATATTAAATGCCATAACTTTATCAGTAGGCACTTGGTTTTCGTATAGTCTTCTCGCCATAATGGCAGTTAATTGTATATAGTAATTTTTTACATTTAAAATCATTTCTTTCCCAGTTCTAGCAATGATTAGATCGATCATTTTTCTTAATACTTTTTTTGCTTCTTCAATTTCATATGAAAACATATGTAAAAATAGCTTCTTCTCTAATTCGAAAAACTGATCTAAACCCTCAATTCTATTTGTGACACCCATTTCTTTGTTATAAGACTTGGAGAAATACTCTAAGAATATTTTATCTTTACTATACATATAAACCTCATCTTTCTTTTTTCTAGTACTTTCGGAACCCAGACTTTAGGAACACTGAATCATTTTGTATCATTATACTGGAAATTAGAATTATTATCACTTAAAATAGGGAAAGTTTTTCACATATATTTTTCCAAATGCTATACCAGAATTTTTTAACTACTATTAATAAATTTATCGTTTGCTATATTTTATTTCGACATTTACCACTACTTTTTAAATAGCTTATATGAATTTTTTGGTTATTGTTCACATATTCCTTCCTCTAATCCCCCGCATTTCTAGTGCGAAAATTTTTTTTACACAGTTGCCAATTATGAGTCCGGCTGCTAATCACTTGGTGCAAATCCATTGTAACCGGCTTAGTTGTAGGTATGTATTCATTTTCGAATACAATTGAAAATGTAATTTCTAGATTGTTAACGGATAAAAAGGACCTTTTTATATTTTGCTATTTGGTCTGTTTGCAACGAGTGGAACGTTATTTTTGTATCAGTTGGTTTCGATCGAGCAAAACCGTAAAAACGTTAGCTTTTGGAATGGCTCTTAGTATGTTGGGCAAACGGAGATATTATCGTTTATGTATATTTGGATGGGGTTTTATGGGGTTGGCTTTGTGTTATTTCCTTCCATTAAGTCGCTATTAACTGATTCCACTGATTCTTCTTAATAAAATGAAAAAGTGCCCGTGATAGGCACTTTTTACTTTGTTTCTTCAGACTTTTTAGTTTTGTCTTGCACTTCTTCGTTATAGTACTGGACGCTTGTCATTGCCCCTTCGGATACCATTTTGTTATCTGGAATATCCTGGGGATCCGGATTGCCCGTTGCAGTTAAATCCGAATTATTATGCTTTTGTGCTTCCATATACGAATTTATTTTTGCTTTTGTATTATTAAAAGCTACAACCGCTTTGTCACGATTTTCTTTTTTTCTAAAATAGGCATATGCCCCCGCAGCGAGACCTGCTAATAATAACGATTTATTCTTTGCCATTTAAATTACCTCCGAGTTTCCTTAATGTATTACCTGTTAATATACATACCCTTATTTGCACTATATAAACTTATGTTCTGTCATTTTGCAAGTATTGTTTGTATTTTTATTCTGCTTATCTGTAGAAGATTGTTCGTATTTTTGATATGATAACAAAAAGAATTTAGAGGTGATTTCAAATGATTAGGGCGACGACGTTAGAAGATATTTCAACTGTACAACAAATCGCGAAGATCAGTTGGAACGAAACATATAAGGATATTATTCCGGATAATATACAAACACTGTTTTTAGAAAGAGCATATTCGAATACGATGCTTGCGAAACGAATGGAAAAAACAATCTTTTTAGTCGCCGAATATAAAGGGCAACCAGTTGGATTTGCCAGCTTTACCTACGTAGATGAAGACGGTGATGCAGAACTTACAGCTATTTACATACTGCCTGAGTATCAGCTACTTGGTTACGGTAAAAAGCTACTGCTAGCAGGATTGGAAGAGATGCACACTGGCCGCCAATTATTTGTTTATGTAGAAAGCAAAAATAAAAAAGCACGTGATTTTTATGAAAAATTTGGATTTGAGTGCTTAGAAGAATTTGACGAATATTTTGAAGGTCATCCTCTATCCACTGCAAAATATATGTATTTATTAAAAACACCAGCATTCTAAGCTAGTGTTTTTTTCTGTTTATAACGTTTTGTAGTATTCTTACCTAAAACAATGATTTTCCGTATTACTCCACTTTATTTAGTGTTTAGTATTCTTGCTCCGCAATCTGCACTGGCGACTTACGAACAAAACACATAATTGCAGCGATATACAATAAAATCGAAGTTATAGAAATAATTCCGGCAAATAGCCCAGCCAATATGAACATAACACCTGCAAGCTTTGGTTTATTATTTTTCGTTACAGCGACAATTCCAATAATATTTAACACGAGGCTAATCACAAGGACAATGATGAATCCCCATCCAAATGCACTGAACGCATTTGGTAGTACTTCAAACGCCTGTGCCAACATTTCCGCATCCTGCCCCGATAAGTTTGGATTATTTAATATTTCTTGTTGTAATTCAGCATTTACCGCTGGATCTTGAAGTGCAGCACTTCCACTCATTACAATAAAAGCTAAGGCTACAATTGCAACAACTGTAAAAACCGCACTTATAGCACCTAAAACAATTTCTCCTGTACGTGACATAAATAATACAACCTCCATTAAAAAAAAATTTACTATAATTATACTACGAACAGAGTTAATAAAAGTTTCGACTTTTTTAATCTTCCCTTCCTATTTTGAATTAAACCTGTTTATAAAACTCTTAAATTGGGTAATTATAAACTAACTCTGATACTAGAAAGGATGATTAGATGGAGAAAAAATTGATTTTTAACCAGTCTGATTTCTTTTACACATTGGCAGGTGCTTCTGTATTAACAGGTATTTTAGTATTGTTTACACAGTTTTAGTATATAAACGATAAAAAGGCAACCCACTTATTTAAAAGCGGATTGCCTTTTTATTTTTAGGCTTTTATATCATTATATTCATCTGATTTATTGAAGACTGCTACAACGTAGGAGCATACGGCTTCCATTTTCAAATTATTTTCGCGTGCATAGGAAGCGGCAGTATCGAGTAGTTTTTTTGCTACACCTTGGCCTCTTAACTTATCAGAAACGTAAGTGTGATCCATTACCATGATGTCTCCAAGTAATGTCCACGTTATTTCACCAAGTTTTTCTCCCTCTTGTATATACTCATATGCAAAAACGTCATTACCTAATTCTTTGTATTGAAAATCCATAGTCTACCACTCCTTTTCTGAATTTTAACACATTTATTTGTTAATTGACAACGGACGCAACTTGGCTTCAATTTGAGCTCTTTTCGGTTCTAAAAAAGGAGGTAATGCCAGTTTTTCACCAAGTGATTCCATCGGTTCATCGGAATCAAATCCTGGTTCATCTGTTGCCAATTCATATAAAATGCCGTTCGGCTCTCTAAAGTAAATCGATTTAAAATAATAACGATCCACTAATCCAGAAGTGGTAAATCCTTGCGAGCGTAATAATTCTTCCCATTTCGGATAATCTTCCATTGTTGGTACTCGGAATGCCACATGATGCACACTTCCCCTGCCCGGTCTCTCAACAGGCAAGTCCGTACGGGTTTCGATATGCACTTCTCCTGCTGGTCCACCTTCCCCTGTTGTATATACAAGAATATCCGGCATATTTTCTATTTGGGATGGGTAGGAGCCTGCTAACGTAAACCCAAGTATATCTTGAAGCACTTTTTCAGTTGGCGCCGATTTTCTTACTGTTAATGTAACTGGTCCTAAACCAACAATTGCGTTTTCAGCAGAAATTTCATCTTTTACCCATGCTTCCCCGTAAGGAATCCCTTTTCCATCATCTACAACGAGCTTCAATCTTGAGCCTTCAAAATCTTCAAAGTAAAGCGTGTTTCTACCATATCTTTCTACGATTTGATCATGAGGTACTTCGTATTGCTCAAATCTTGCTTTCCAAAATGCTAATGCATCATCGCTTTTTACACGAAACGCGGTGTTGCTAATACTAGATACTCCAGGATATGTTTTTCCTGCCATTGGAATGTCAAAGTACGTCATATCCGTTCCTGGTGTTCCAACTGCGTCTGCGTAGAATAAATGATACGAAGAGGTACTATCCTGATTGACACTTTTTTTCACTAAACGCATTCCTAATACTCTTGTGAAAAAATCATGATTTTTATCTGCATCTCCAGTAATTGCTGATACATGGTGTATACCTGCTAATTTCATCTTAATCTCCTCCTAAATTATTTATCTTGAATTCGAGATATATTAATTATATATTAACAAAGATTTATTTTGCATGCAAATAAAAAGGATAGTTCGCAATATAGGGGTAATGCGTCGTAGTGACCGCAGGGATTTTCGCTGCAGGGCGGACGCTTTCCGCTACAATCCATGAGAATTTCTTTCTAATTTAGTTCTGCAGTTCGGAGATGTAAATTGCTCAGGTTCACTGCGTACTATTTAGTAAACCTAATTAGAAAATGCTTTCTCTACATAAAAGGAATTGGATAAAGCCTAATTAACTCGGGATAAACCACCTTATTTATCGGCGTCTCATTCCAAGTAAACTTGTTATTTCAAGAATTGGTTGCTTTCCATGACTGATTTATTACCCTAAGTCATTGTCTGGATGCACGCATGTGAAAAACTGCTTAATATTTAGTTTTAGCAAGTCGGTACTGATAAATAAGCAATTCCTTTTGGATTGGAGCGAAAGGGCGGTGACTCCGGCGGAGGCCAACAGGATGTTGGTCACGAAGGCGTTGCCACACGATGTGGCGCTCCTAGCCTTTGTTCCTAAGTGAGTCAGGTGAGACTTCACAACGTACGCGCAAGCGGCTGTGAAGGCTCATCGCTCATCGCTCACCCCACGGAAAGCATCCGCCCTGAAGCGGAAATCCCAGAGGACACTTAATAGAGCTTTCTTACGACGCATTATATCTATACTGCGCTCACCTTAAAAAGTGCACACTCTATGCTGTATGAAATAAAAACATCCTAATCGTCACGTATGGACAATTAGGATGCTCCGTTTAGCCGAATATAGAATGAATAGAATCAATTAAACTCTTAAAGAAGTCTTTAACACTTTGCCAAAAACCTTCGTTGTCTACAATATTACCAATCTTGTCTTCGATTGTTTTACTTAAATCATTTAACTGATCAGACCATTTACTAAAATCGATATCTAGTTGTCGAATACGATCCATAATATCGATTAATAACTGACGATCTTTTTCTGAAAGCTCAATTTGCAATTTTGCGAGTTGTTCCGATACAATTTTTTCTACCTCTTCGCGATTAACTGGGTTTTTTTCAGCAATTTGCTTTTTAATTTCTGTTAATAATTCACTTACTTTCGCTTCATCAATACCGGCTTCTTTTGAAAGTATTGTTGCTACGGATAGCTCATCGCTTGCTACATCTGTCCGTTCAGTATCAAGCTTTCCACCTGTTACTTCATACGCTTTGTAAATACCTACTAATGCCGAATGACCAGTAACTGGTTTAGGAGCTGCAATTTCAACGACTGCATCTTGAATACCAGCTGTTAGCATCGCATTAGCATACATTTCAGCCGTTACTTCTGTAATATTCTTTGGTGTAACGATATTAATAACTAGCCCTTTTCCAGCATCTTTTCTAGTAATCTTAGCAGAAGAAAACATTCTAGCAGATGCATCTCCGTCTTTCAAATAGGTAACTAGATCTTTCCCTGTTACTTCAATTTCTTGAATATCAGAGCTATCTGTTATTTTTAAACTTTCTTTTACACTATTCTTTTGTTCTTCTGATAGATTGCCACCGTATACAACGATGGGTGCACCAAACTTCTCATTTACTACTTCTTCTGTTGTCGATCCATCTGAATCTGCTAGGGCAATAGATGGGGCAATAAATGCGCCTATTACTAATATTATAGCCATCATGGTTTGCAAAAACTTTTTCATTTCATCAAACTCCTTTCCAGTTGGCTCTCCCATTAGTACGTAAAAAGGAGCAAAAAGTTCCGAATGAATCGATTCTTTTTACCCCTTTTTTCCTTACTCTTTTACTTGTGTCCAACCATCGTTTTGTACGATTTTGCCTTCTTTCATAAGTTTACCAAGTGCTCTTTTAAATGCAGCTTTGCTCATTGTGAACATCTCTTGGATTTCTTCAGGTGTTGATTTGTCTGTGAATGGCATTTTTCCACCAACATCATTTAAATAACGAAAGATTGACTCTGCATCGTCGCCTAAACGCTCGTGTTTACGTGGTAGCAAGGAGCCGTTTAAAGAACCGTCTTCTTTCGTATCAATAATACGAACGGTTAGATCTTGTCCAAGTCTTGGTTCTTCTACACGTTCTGATTGATGTACGAAAATGCGATAGTTTTCTGGTACGCTTAGTAAAAACGTTCCAATAGGAAGTAATCGATATGGTCTAGCTTGTACATTTTGGTTAAATAATGTCGTTGGTGCATCAATATATAGCTCTTCTACTCGATCCTCTGTTGCCAAACGACCAAATAGTTCTCCGTCTTTATCTGTTCGAAGGGTCATATATAGATGGTCGCCATTTTCTGGCCAAAGTTCTTTTATCTTCGGTAAGTCCTCTGCTTTTACTTGCACTTCTTTAGACGTGCCGATATCTACAAAAGCCCCTTCTTTTTCAGAAACTTTAATCACTCTAGCCCATCCATACGTTCCTTTTTGAATAGTAGGAAGCCCAGTCGTTGCGGATAAATTGCCTCTTCGGTCTACAAATAGAAATACCTCAATCGTATCTTCTACTTGTAAATTTTCCGGTGCTTCTGATGCGTTTAATGGAATTTCCATCGCATTATGCGCAAGGATCCATTTTGATCCTTCTTGTGACTTTACTTGTAATTTTACAATTTCTCCTGATGCTAGTTCTGTCAAAAATATCGCTCTCCTTCTTACCATATAAATGGTTCTGTTCTTATTCTTTTGTTTCTTCTTTTAATGCAAGAAGTTTTGATTGCAACTCTGGATTTTCTTCCAAAAATAAAACTAAATCGGCAATTCGATCGATCGAATTCCAACTCAAATGATGTTCTATACCTTCCACATCTCCATAAATATTTTCTTCCTCTACTCCGATTAATCGCAAAAAGTCTTCAAGTAAATCATGTCGCTTCACTAGTTTTTTACCAAGTTTCATGCCTTTTGTTGTAAGAGTTAAACCACGATACTTTTCGTATATTAAGAAACCATCTTTATCTAGTTTTTGTACCATTTTTGTAACGGAAGATGGTAAGACTGATAATGCTTCTGCTATGTCAGACACACGAGCATATCCTTTCTGCTCGATTAATATGTATATTTGTTCAATATGGTCTTCCATGCTTGGTGTTGGCATATACATCTTCCTTTCATCACTTCTTTGTTCATTTTACTACATCCTGTGCACCTTCACAATTCTCGACATCTTTTCCTACTGTTACTTTCTGTTCCAGGCGGATGCTTTACGCAAGCATTTCAATTATTTACCAAATTCATATAATGTTTAATACTCTATCTTTAAGGGTAACTTTTTAATAACAACATGTTCAATGGAAAGGATGTTCTAGATGGGTAAAATATTATGGACGATTATCGTCATATTAATCGTACTTTGGTTGTTAGGTTTAGTATTAAAAATAGGCGGTGGACTTATCCACGGACTATTAATTATTGCCGGTATTATTTTCGTCATTCAGCTTGTAGCGGGAAGACGATCGCTTTAAAAAAAGGTGTTGCCAATTGGCAGCACCTTTTTTTATGCAGTATAGATCCAGCTCCAGCGCCTTGCCCCTCGGGGTCAAATGGAAAAAAGCTGCTCCTGCGCACAGCTCGTCGCAAACAAAATCGCTTGTGGCGGCTGTGGAGCTGCCTCCTTTGGCCCGCACGATGCTGGTTATGTCTGCTTTGCCACACGATGTGGCGTACTTTGCAGACCTAGACCTTCCACGTCCCCATTTGCCTGTCGGAGGCCTGCAGGATGCAGGTCATGCAGTCGTTGCGACACGATGTCGCGAACTTAGACTGTATTCCTCTAACATAGGCGCTTGCACTTTTCTAGCTTATCCTCTTGTTTTAGCGTAAATGCAAGTATCTCTTAACTTTTTACCATCTGCAGATAAAGAATCATGGTGAAGGGTTCCTTCTAACGTGTACGCTAATCTTTCCGCAACGGAGCGGCTTCGTACATTTTCGCTATCACAACGAATTTCTACACGATTTGCTTGTAACTCTTCAAAAGCAAATTTGGTAATACGCTCGACAGCCTCCGTCATCAGCCCCTTCCCTTCAAACTTACTATCGATCCAGTATCCAATTTCAAATTTACGTACTTTCCAATCGATTCGATGTAAACCCGAAGAGCCGACTAATTCTCCCGTCTCTTTTAAGAACAAATGCAGTCTTAAATCTTTTCTTGTAATAAAATCAGCAACCGCTTGTCGCAAATTAGTAGTAGTCTGCTCCAATGTTTGTTTTGTTTGCGCCCAAGGCATCCATTCTTTTAATGCATCATGGGAGCTTATAATCGCTTTCCATAATGCTTCTGCATCCTCTACTTTAGGTGCCTTAATGATTAATCGTTCCGTATGAAGTTCTTCCGAAAAAGAATAGTCTTCCTTTTTACTCACTTCTGGGTGAGAATCATCATCCCATTTTACCGGAGTTGCAGTTCCTTTTAAAAAGTCTTCTCTCGTCATACCATATGTAACTGCATCGTAATAAGATTCTTCTTTCGGAGAAAACCATGCTTGACGGAGCTGGGCTTCTTTTACAAAGCCGGCACGTTCAAACGTCTTACGCATGGCAAAGTTATCTTGCCTTGTATGACCTTCTAAACGAATTTTAGCCTCCGGTAATTGGAAAACATACTCTGCAACCATCTTTAATGCACGAGGACCGTATCCTCTGCCTCGTGCTTCATCTGCAATACGTAAATCAAACAAAGGAATCTCGTCTTGCAAATCGTAAATTTTAACAATTCCCACCTGTTTATTATCTTCATTTTCTACCCAAAATGTTTTTACTTCGTCGGATTGATATCCGCCTTCTTCAATTGTCTTTTCAATTAATTCCCTAGCCGGATGTGCGTTTCCATGATATGGCCAAGTATTAGTCGTCATGAAATGAATGAGCTGTTCTTGCTCTTCCATCGTCCATTCTGTAAGCTTCATTTTATTTCCCTCCGAACGTACTCTATTTATGCACTTTTAATAGTCGCAATGAATTCAGCACTACTAGTAAGGTTGCACCCATATCCGCGAAAATGGCAATCCATAATGTTAACCATCCTGGAATGATAAGTAAAAGCGCAATTATCTTTAACCCTAAAGCAAACATAATATTTTCTTTAATAATATGCAATGCTTTTCGACTTAATCGAATCGTATACGGTAGTTTTTCTAAGTCATCTGCCATCAGTGCAACATCAGCAGTTTCGAGTGCCGCATCCGTACCGGCACCACCCATTGCAATTCCAACAGATGCTGCCGCAAGTGCTGGTGCATCATTTACTCCGTCCCCAACCATTGCAACTGCTCCATATTTTTCTTTTAATGCTTTAATAGCTATCAGTTTTTGTTCTGGCATAAGTCCCGCTTCGATGTCTGTCATGCCAAGTCTAGTAGCAATAGCATTTGCTGTCCGTGCGTCGTCTCCAGTTAGCATGACCATATGTTTTATACCTGCACTTTTAAGAACTTGGAGCACTTTCTTGCTAGTTGTGCGAACTGGGTCGGCAACTGCGATAAATCCTTTGTATATTCCGTCTTCTGCTGCAAGCATTACCGTATTTCCTTCTAATTGCAATTGTTTAACCCGTTCAATTACTTCAGCTGAAACGGTACTAGTTGAAAGAATCCATGACACACTACCTACTGACCACTTCTTCCCACCGACGACTCCTTCAGCTCCTTTACCAGTAATGGACCCGAAATCATCTACATCAACAGCATGAATATGTTCCGCTTTGCCATATCTCACAATCGCTTGTGCAAGTGGATGCCCTGAATACGCTTCAATCGACATTACTTTTTGCATGAAATCATGTGGATTTTCGGACTCGACAACTGTTACTTCTGGATATCCTTTTGTTAAAGTGCCTGTCTTATCGAAAGCAATTGCTCGTATACGTCCTATTTCTTCCAAGTGAATTCCACCTTTTATAAGCACACCTTGCTTCGCAGCATTTCCGATAGCCGTCACGATTGCTACTGGAGTAGATACAACTAAAGCACATGGACACCCTACTACTAATACCGCAAGTCCTTGGTAAATCCATGTTTGCCAGTCTGCGCCGAATAATGGTGGAACAATAGCTACTAAAAAAGCAATTGCTATAATTACAGGCGTATAATATTTAGCAAATTTATCTACAAATTTTTGGGAAGGTGCTTTTTCTGCTTGCGCTTCTTCCACTAAATGAATAATCTTCGCAATCGTTGTATCTTCGACTCTTTTCGTTACTTTTACTTCCAAGGAACCTTCTTCATTTAACGTACCAGCAAACACTTCGTCGCCAGTCGTTTTATAAACAGGTACTGCTTCACCTGTAATCGATGCTTGGTTGACTGATGAAGCTCCTTTTTGCACCAGTCCATCCATCGCAATTTTTTGTCCTGGTTTTACGATTAATAAATCATTAATTTGAATGAACTCCGTATTGACCTCTACTATTTGATCGCCTCGCCGAATGGTTGCAGATGGCGGTGCTATGTCCATTAACTGGCTGATCGATTGACGTGCTTTATTCATCGAGTATGCTTCTAACGCTTCACTTACTGCGAATAAAAGGACAACAACTGCTCCTTCGCGCCATTCACCAATAACAACCGCTCCAATAATAGCAATCGTCATAAGTGTTTTCATATCAAAATAAAAGCGTGATAAATTCAACACTCCACTCTTAAACATATCGTATCCACCGACTATAATGGCGATTCCAAATAAGCTGATTGCAACCGGATGTGTTTCCTCATACATAAAAGAGACGATAATCCCAATTACTAAAAAAACTAAAGAGGTGGCCGTTACGACATTTTCTTTTCGTTTGAGAAAGGTTTTTTTCTCATCTTTTCGCTGTTTAATAGGAGCCACTTTAATACCATCAAAAGCCCCAGCTTTTTCAATATCTTCTACCGTGACATTCCCGATCACAGCAACTTTAGATGCTCCAAAATTAACCATTGCTTGTTCCACATTTGGAAGGCTTTTTATATTATTTTCAAATTTCATCGCACAGTTGGCGCATGAAAGATTCTCTAGGCGATACTCTTTTTTAGTTGCTTTCTCCAATCTTCTCACCCTCTTCTATCGCGTGTTCGTAGGCGATTTTAACTAACTTGTTCACATGATGATCCGCTAATGCATAATAAACTAATTTTCCTTTACGGTTTGATTTCGCCAATGATAAATCACGCAAATATCGTAAGTGATGCGATGCAGTAGCTGTAGAGGAACCAATTATTTCACTCACATCACATACACAAAGTTCTTCTTCTATTGTTAGTGCATACGCTATTTTCAAACGTGTTTCATCTGCTAATGCTTTGAAAATTTTCGCAACGTTCGTTACATCTGGAAGTTGCTGTTTGACGGAAAATACTATATTTTCATTTACTTTTGTTACCTCACACATATCTTTTGTTTGCATCTGCTCACCTCATTCAAATGTCTGTTTGATTGTTATCACTATTATATGTTCAAACTATTCAAAAATCAAGGTCATTCAAACATATATTTGAATGACTTGTATTGATTGTTGGAGTAGTCCTTTTTTATATTAATAGAAGAACTACTCTCTCAATATAGGGATAAAGCGTCGTAATGACCGCAGGGATTTTCGCTGCAGGGCGGACGCTTTCCGCCGGGTGAGCGATGAACCATCGCCGACGCTGCGCGTTCGCCTGCGATGGTTCATCTGTCTCACTCATCCGGCAGGAGTCGCCGCCCTTACGCTACAATCCATGAGAATTTCTTTCTAATTTAGTTCTGCAGTTCGGAGATGTAAATTGCTCAGGTTCACTGCGTGCTATTTAGTAGACCTAATTAGAAAATGCTTTCTCTACATAAAAGGAATTGGATAAAGCCTAATTAACTCGGGATAAACCACCTTATTCATCGGCGTCTCATTCCAAGTAAACTTGTTATTTCAAGAATTGGTTGCTTTCCATGACTGATTTATTACCCTAAGTCATTCTCTAGATGCACGCATGTGAAAAACTGCTTAATATTTAGTTTTAGCAAGTCGGTACTGATAAATAAGCAATTCCTTTTGGATTGGAGCGAAAGGGCGGTGACTCCAGTGGGATAAAGTGAGTCAGGTGAGACTTCACAACGTACGCGCAAGCGGCGGTGAAGGCTCATCGCTCACCCCACGGAAAGCATCCGCCCTGAAGCGGAAATCCCAGAGGACACTTAATAGAGCTTTCTTACGACACATTATATCTATACTGCGTTTAATAATTAAAGTGACATACTTTATTGATAATTTCCTTAGCCATAAAAAAAGAACCTGTGAATATATATATTCACAGGTCCGCATTTTCTCCGACAATTTTCACTTCAAGTTCAAGTTCCACGTCAAAGTTTTTCTTTACTTCTGATTTTACCATTTCGATCGTGCTAATATAATCGGTTGCAGTTGCATTGTTTTTATTGACTATAAATCCT
Source organism: Psychrobacillus sp. NPDC096426 (assembly GCF_044762745.1). NCBI lineage: Bacteria > Bacillati > Bacillota > Bacilli > Caryophanales > Bacillaceae > Psychrobacillus > Psychrobacillus sp. NPDC096426. The sequence goes on from NZ_JBIWEX010000002.1 coordinate 54,624, forward strand.
GCATGCTTCGTTGATACTTCCGCTCCACCATAGCCTTTTCCTTGCAGACCGCTGTCTTGAATAAGTTTTCCAGCAAAATAACCAGGTGGACGTTTAAACACACTTCCTGCTGAAGGATATTCGAGAGGTTGTTTGGATTCCCGCTGGAACGTCAAGTCTGCAATTTTTGCATCGATCTCTTCCTGTATACCCGGTGCCAATTCAAATTCAGCAGATAATACATAATATCCTTTTTTCGTAATGATACTTCTACGGTAGCCAAGTTCTAGTTCTTCTTTTGATAGAACAAGTTTTTCACCACTTGGCGTGAGGACGGTCGATTGGACGATTACATCTTGAATCTCCCCACCATATGCACCGGCATTCATTGCCATCGCACCACCGATTGACCCAGGGATACCACAGGCGAACTCTAATCCGGTTAGTGTCTCCCTTGCAACCGCTCTTGAAACATCGATAATGTCTGCTCCACTTTCTGCGATTACTCTGTTTCCGTTTATCGTGATTTTGTTCAGTTTTTCCAAACGAAGTACAATACCACGAACCCCACCATCTCGAACGACCATGTTAGAACCGTTACCTAGTAGCAATAAGGGAATATTGTTTTTATACGCATATTGAACTGTATACGCTGCTTCGTCCTCCGTGTCAGGTGTCACAAATATATCTGCAACGCCACCCATTCGTGTCATCGTATGCAAGTTCAATGCTTCATCTATTTTTACGTTCTTCGGATCTAGATGTTTAATTAAATCTTGAAACCATTGTTGTTTAGCCAAAAATAGCCAATCCTTTCTTCATTAACCTAATACCTTTCCATAGTATGCGTGCTTGCACCTAATTTTTCAAGCAAAACTGTTAGAACCATTCTTTAGACCAAGATTCAATTCCATCCACTACATCTTTTAGGGCATAACCTTTGTCGGTTAAATTATATTCTACACGTACAGGAACTTCCGAGAAGACAGTTCTTTCTACTAAGCCCTCTTTTTCGAGTTCTTTTAGACGCTCTGAAAGCAATCGACCACTTATAGGAAGAGACGACTCGATTTCATTAAACCGTTTCGCTCCATCAATTAACTGAAAAATAATTAACGCAGTCCATCTTTTTCCGAGCAACTCCATTGCCTTCGCTAAACGTGGACATAATAACGTTTCTTTCATCTGATTCACCTCTATTACTACGTATTATACGCCTATATTATTTTTTTGTAAAATAACAGTAATTTAATTACTTGACGTAAGTTTAGTATTAATCTAAAGTTAGTTACATAAAGTAAGTTATGGTTTATTCAGTTAACGAAATGGGTAAATAAAACTGTTTAGGTAATTAATTTATTTCGAAATAAAACATCTTGATTTCAAAATTAATATGTTTTATACTAAAAATATCAAAAAACATTCTTAGGAGGAAATAAAAAATGACAAAATTTAATCTTGACGCTGCACACTCTAGTATCGATTTTTCTGTAAAACACATGATGGTTTCAAAAGTAAAAGGTTCTTTCACTAACTTCACTGCTGATTTAGATGGTAATGCAGAAGATTTGAATGGTGCAGCAATTAGTTTTGACATCGATGTTAAATCAATTACTACAAACAACGAAGATCGTGATAACCATTTACGTTCTGCTGATTTCTTTGATACAGAAACTTACCCAAATATCAAATTCGTTGCAACAGACATCAAAAAAACAGATGATGGTGAATACGATGTAACTGGCGATATGACGATTAAAGACGTTACTAAACCAGTAACTTTTGAAGTAGAATATGGCGGAAAAGGAACGAACCCATGGGGTCAAGAAGTTGTAGCATTCTCTGCTGAAACTAAAATTAACCGTAAAGAATTTGGTCTAGTATGGAACCAAGCCCTTGAAACTGGTGGCGTACTTGTTGGAGAAGATATCAAAATTTCTGTAGAACTTGAATTAAACCCAGCTCAATAATGAATATTCACTTAAAGCTACTCTGGTTATTCAGAGTAGCTTTTTTGCATTTCAGGAAAGTATCCAACTCTTTCCAAGCAAGAAATCACTTACATTCTAATATTAAAATCTAACTTTTCTGAAATATACTATATACTTCGTAAACGTGATATTATGTTGACTATTCTATATTGTCAGAAAGGAATTACTATTATGTCTCAAATGCTTGCTCTAGTTATCGTTATCGCGATTTTATTCATAGGAGATCTTGTTTCTACTCGTACGAAGGCTTGGATTCCTTCTGTGTTCGTTTCCGCCGTTCTTTTCCTTATCGGGTATTGGACATTTTTCCCACAAGATATTGTACCAATCGCTGGGGTTCCACCAGTTGTTGCTACAATGATGATTTACTTACTCATCACGAACATGGGTACTTTACTTTCTATTCAGCAATTAAAAGAACAATGGAAAACCATTTTAATTTCCCTCGCAGGAATTTTAGGTATTATTGCAGCACTATTTGGAATAGGCACATTTCTATTTGGTGTTGAAACAGTCATTGTTGCTATACCACCTCTAGTTGGAGGAATTGTATCTGCTTTAATCATGTCAGAGGGCGCTGCAAACGCAGGTTTAACTACTCTTTCAGTTTTCGCCATTGTTATTTATGTGATGCAAGGGTTTGCTGGTTATCCATTAACATCCATTGCACTTAAAAAAGAAGGGAAAGTGCTTCTTGAAAAGTTCCGCAAAGGCGAGTTAGCTTCAACAGAACAAACGTCCACTTCTTCTACTGAATCGGAAGATGAGCTGAAAATGTTCCGTAAGCTACCTAAACAATATAATACGGATTATTTTAAATTTTTCCGTTTAGCGCTTGTCGGCTTTCTTGCTTATCTTGTCTCTACATTATTAGCACCAATTGTGGACGTAAGTCCGTATGTACTTTGTTTGTTATTTGGTATTATTGCAAAAAGTGTTGGTTTTTTGGAGCGTCATGTATTACAAAAAGCAAATGGGTTTGGTTTATGTGTAATGGTACTAATGCTGTTCGTATTTGATGGGCTAAAAACCGCTACACCATCTATGATTGTTGATATTCTTTATCCACTAATCGGAACAATCGTAATAGGGGTTATCGGGATGTACATCTTCTCCTTCATTATGGGAAAAGTGCTAAAGGTAAGCAAAAATATGGCGTTCGCTATTTCTTTAACTGCATTATATGGCTTCCCAGCAGATTATATTATTACGAACGAAGTGATTAACTCTTTAACACAAAATGAAAAAGAACGAAAGGCACTGACTGATCATATGCTTGCACCGATGCTTGTAGGCGGATTTATAAGCGTAACAATCGTATCGGTTATTCTTGCAGGTATATTCGTAGGATTCTTATAATAAAACAACTAATGGGGGTAATAAAACATGATAAATCAAAAAATAAAGCAATCTATTAATAATAATAGTGAAGAGCTTACTGCCTTACGTCGCCAGCTGCATAGTGAGCCTGAGTTATCATTTGAGGAATTCAAAACAACTGCGTTTATCTGTGAGTATCTAGACAGTCTTGGTATTCCTTACCGTCAAACGGAGCCTACTGGAGTAATCGCTGAAATTCAAGCAGTTCCAGGTGGAAAAACAGTTGCACTACGAGCTGATATGGACGCACTTCCGATTCAACAACTGAACAAACATGTACCATATGCTTCTAAATTTGAAGGAAAAATGCATGCTTGTGGACATGATGCACATACTTCTATGTTGTTAATAGCAGCGAAGGCTTTGAACGATGTAAAAGATCAGCTTCCAGGAAATGTACGTTTCTTGTTCCAACCAGCGGAAGAAGCAGCACGAGGAGCAAAAGCAATCGTTGCTCAAGGTGCGATGGACGGTGTAGACAACGTGTTTGGTATTCATATTTGGTCTCAAATGCCAACAAATAAAGTAGCCTGCTCACCCGGTCCGTCATTTGCTGCTGCAGACATTATCAAAGTGAGATTCAAAGGTAAAGGTGGACATGCTGCGATGCCAGAAGCTTGTATCGACGCAGCAATCGTTGCTTCCTCCTTTGTTATGAATGTGCAAACGGTTGTTTCTAGAACGATTGACCCGCAAAGTCCTGCTGTTCTTACTATCGGAAAAATGATTGTCGGAACAAGATTTAATGTAATCGCTGAAAATGCTGAAATCGAAGGAACAGTTCGTACATTCCATCCGGAAACGCGCGACCATATTGAGAAAAGCATTACGCAGTATGCAGAAAGTGTTGCTGCCGTTTATGGTGCTACTGCTGAAGTGGAATATATTCGCGGTACAGATACGGTAGTGAATGAAGAAGAGAGCGCAAAACTCGTGCAACAAATTACTTCGGAAGCATTTGGATCTGATGCGGTGTACGATGAAAAACCAACCATGGGTGCGGAAGACTTCTCTGCTTACTTAACGAAAGCACCAGGTAGCTTTGCCCTAGTAGGAAGTGGAAATCCTGAAAAAGATACCGAATGGGCACATCACCACGGGAACTTCGATATCGACGAAGATGCACTTGTTACTGGAGCAGAATTGTACGCGCAGTATGCTTGGGCGTATTTGAATAAATAAATCGAGACTGTTAGCTACTCCGAAATTGTTCGGGGTAGCTTTTTTAGTGCTTTTACAACTAAAGCGGCATTTTTTACAACTAATCTTTCAATAATTACAACTAAATGCTCCGGGATTACAACTAAAATTTTTGGAAGACTAGAATAATCATTTAATTCCGAAACTATTTCTTTCTTTTTTCGTATATACTTAAGAAAATGTCTTTGGAGGGATAATTTATGGAAGATTTGTTCGCACTAGGGATTGGCCTAGTGGCTATCGTAATGATTTTTTCTATACCACTTACCGCAATTTGGACAACTCATTTACGAAAAACGCAAAAGTTTAAAGCACAAATTGTAAAAGATGAAATTGAACTAGAAAAGCTGAAGTATAACAACTTTTTAATCGAAACGGAGAAAATGCGGCTAGACCTGCAACAAAAACAAGCAGACCTACTAGAGACAACTGCAGATCCAATTATATTAGATTTACAAAAACGTGCACCAGCAGAAACTAAAACTTCATCTTTCTAAAACAATCGTGCAGAGGTCGCTCCGCACGATTGTTTTTTAAAGAGACGCTGAGTTATTAAATTCAGCTCGTAGCAGCTGCATTATTCGAATCCATTGCAAAAATAATTGTTTCCAAATGCTAATAAACGAACGGTATTCCGTGAATGTATTATGTCATAACCTGGTACCCTTCAACGATTACTAATATACGAGGAGTGTATAAAATGAATAAATATTTTTTGTCTTTTGCAGTTATCTTTTTCGGGATTAGCATTCTTTTTAGTGCCTATATCTTATCACAGGCATTAAAAGAAATAGCTTATAACCAACAGCCTGATAATACAACAATTAATGAAGACACTAGTGAATGGGAAATGATAGTAGTGAATGAAAATAATATTATACTATTCAATCGCTATACCGGAGATTATTGGACAAAATCAATTAACCGCAATGAGGGAAATACTGAATGGGAAAAGGGCCTTTTACCATTCAATTTTTAATAAAAAAACAAAAAGTAATTAGACCCAACTTTTTCAATCCCCTGTATGACATGCAAAACCGGAGATTACTTCTGCCCGCAATCTTGTTTAAAATATAGTCCTCACATAATATAAGCAGCAGTACTCTACGTTCTTTGGAGTACTGCCTACTTTTTTTCATCTAAATATTAAACTGGCTTTCATATAGCTCCGCGTAAAAACCTTTTTGCTGCAACAATTCTTCATGTGTGCCTGATTCGATCAGTTCCCCTTGATTAATAACTAATATTCGGTCAGCATTTTCGATTGTTTTTAATCGGTGCGCAATGACGAAGCTCGTTCTACCTTCCGATAATCGATTCAACCCTTGTTGGATTTCGATTTCGGTTCTTGTATCGATGCTTGATGTTGCTTCATCTAGAATCAATATATCGGAATCGGCTAATATCGCTCGAGCAATTGCTAGTAGTTGGCGCTGTCCTTGACTTAGACTAGATCCGCCTGAAGTAATAAGCGTTTCATAGCGATCTGGCAAATGCTTAATGAACCTATGTGCGGAAGCCATTTTGGCAGCGGCAATGACTTCTTCGTCCGTTGCTTCTAGACGACCGTAGCGGATATTTTCCATGATTGTTCCGGAAAATAAGAATGTGTCTTGAAGTACTATTCCTATCTTTTCACGCAGTTTACTAATCTGATAGTCTTTAATATTTCGTCCATCGATTTTAATTTCCCCGGAATCGATATTATAAAACCGCATTAATAAATTGATAATAGTTGTTTTGCCTGAACCAGTTGGTCCTACTAATGCAATTTTCTCTCCTGCTTTTGCTTGGAAGCTAATGTTTTTTAAGATTGGCTTGCTGTCTTCATATGAAAAGTTTACATCGGAAAACGTGACATCTCCTTTGAAGAAGTCGACTTCAACCGCATTCTCTTTATCCGTTAGATCTGGTGTTTCGTCCATAATCTCAAATACTCGTTCTGCTCCTGCAATGGCAGACTGAAATGTGTTTAATAGACTCGATAGTTGGTTAATCGGACGGAAAAATTGGCGAGAATAGGTAACGAATGCGGCAATAATCCCGACTGTTGCCATCTCTTGTACCGTCATAAGAGCACCAACCCCTATAATAAGCACAAGTCCTAAGTTATTTATGAAGTTATTAATCGGCCCTAAAAAGCCGGATACGGTATCAGCTGCCATCGCAGAATGTCTTAGTCTTTCATTCACCTCGGAAAACTTCGTGAACGTTTTTTCTTCTCGTCCGAAAATAGTAATGACTTCATTTCCGGAAATGGCTTCTTCGATAAAACCATTCAGTTCACCTAAATCACGCTGCCTTTTGATAAAGTTACTACTGCTATATTTAATAATCTTTTTCGTTGTAAAAACAATTAATGGAATGACTAATAAGGATATAATAGCAAGCACCCAATTCAGTAAAAACATCGCTATCGTAACACCAGATACCATTAAAATAGATGAAATAATTTGAATCACACTTTGACTCAGAGCATTATTCAAGCTTTCAATATCATTCGTCACGCGACTCATCAAATCTCCATGTGTTCGTTTATCAAAAAAGCGCAAAGACAATGTCTGAAACTTATTAAACAAATCCTGACGTAAAATCCGAATCGTCTTCAGCGACACTCGCACCATCAAAAACGTTTGTAGCCAAGTAAATATGGATGCAGCTATATACACAATAGCTAGTAACAGTAAAAATCGAAGTGTGCCATTCATATCTTTCGGAATAATATATTGATCAATAATCACACCAATCATATAAGGGACGAGTAAGTTCAAAAGAGTAGAAATGATGACAAAAATAACGGATGTAATCATCGCTATTTTTTGCTTTTCCATGTACCTCCATATCCGCTTCAGCGTACCTTTTCTATCCTTTGCTTTTTCCACTGGCCCACTAAACCCTCTTGGTCCACGTGCTCGCCCAATCGCATTTGAAGTAGAAGCTTTATTCATAAGAATAGACCTCCCTTCCAGTTTGCGTTTCATAAATTCCACGGTATACACTGCTTCTCTCTAGTAGTTCTGTGTGTGCACCGCTTGCTTCAATCATTCCATCTTCTATAACGAGAATTTGATCTGCATCGATTATGGAGGAAATCTTCGCTGAAATAATGAATACCGTTGTGTTTGCATGATTTTGTTGTAATGCTTGTTGAACAGAAGCTTCCGACAAAGCATCGATCGCAGAGGTGGAATCATCTAGTATTAAAACTTTCGGCTGGCGGATAAACGCACGAGCCATCGATAGACGTTGTTTTTGTCCACCAGAGAGATTCTTTGCTCCTTGCATCAGTTCATAAGCAAATTTATGTTCTAGCTTATCGATAAACTCCATCGCAGCTGCTGACTTAGCTGCTCCTTCCATTTCCAAAAGACTCGCTTCTTCTTTTCCATAGCGTAAATTCTCTTCAATTGCGCCTGAAAATAACGTAGCTTTTTGTGGAACAAAACCAATCGTTTCTCTTAAACGCTCAAGTGGATATTCCTTTACATTCACTCCGTCGATTAAAATAGATCCCGAATCTGGGTCATACAGCCTTGGAATAAGCTTGACGAGCGTTGACTTTCCGCTACCAGTAGAGCCGATAATCCCAATCGTCTCTCCTGCTTTTGCTCGAAATGATATATTTTTCAAGACGTATTCTCCATTTTTACTATAGCTAAAATAGACATCTCTAAACTCCACTTCCCCTTTTGCTAGTGGAAGCAAAGCAGGCGTTTTGGTTTCCTGAATATCGATTTCCGTATCCAGTACTTGCCCAATTCGATTAGCAGAAGTAAAAGACCGAGTAATTTGCATTAACACATGACTACTCGTCATCAGTCCATTCATAATAATATTTAAGTAATTGATAAAAGCTAATATAACGCCAACTTGTAGCGTCCCTTCGTTCACTTTTATGGCACCCATCCACATACCTGCGACGACCCCTAAATTCACTACAAATAGCATAATCGGCATCAGTGTTAGAATGACTTGTTCAGCAGACATATTCCGTTTTGTTAATGTATCATTTACGTTTTGGAAGGCTTTAATCTCATAATCTTGACGATCGAATGCTTTAATCACTCGTATACCCGCAAACGTTTCTTGTAGCTTTGTATTCACTTGATCCATCGCTTTTTGGACTTTTGCAAATAGTTGTCCCGATTTAGTCGAAAAATAATAAATACAAATCATTAAAATCGGTATCGCTATCAATAGTACCGGGAACAACTCGCGCGCAGTAAACCAAACAATTGCTACTGATCCAATAAATAATAGCGGCCCACGTACAAAAACACGCAACGTCATCATTAATGCTTGCTGAACCGCTGTTATATCATTCGTTACAATCGTGATTAGTTTTCCAACTCCAAATGCATCCGTATTTTTACTAGAAAACTGCTCCGTTTTTTTGAAAACATCTCGGCGTACGTCAGCAGCAAAATTGACTGCCGCTTTCGTACTATAAATCGTACAACCAGCCCCGCCAATTAAGCCGATCAAGGCGGTTAAAAGCATTAGCAATCCTAACCAAATCACATAAGCATTATCATTATTTGCAATTCCTACATCAATAATATGCTGCATAATGGTCGGCTGTAGTAAATCCATTGCAACTTCTACACACATTAATAGCGGGCCTAAAATCGCAAACAGTGTGTATGGCTTTACATATGGAAGTAGTTTCCATAGGGATTTCATAGCATTTCCCCTCTCTATCTATTTTCTTTTTGTAAACGTTCGGTTATTTCTTTCACGAAATCTATTAATTTGGTCGTTTTTTCTGGACTTTTACGTGATTGTTTAATCGCTTTATGTATTTCCGCTTCCCATAATTCCATTGCTGACTTTAGCTCTGTTGCTTCATCTGAGTTTTGCCAAACCCAACGTGCCTTCCACTCGTCCCAAAAGTCTCCATCTCTTCGACTTGCGGATTCCTCTAGTCGCGTATTCCCTTTTTCTTTTATCTCATAAGTCTTTTTGTCCGATGTAGAATCTAGACCTATCATCTCCTGCTCCATTAACTCTTGGAGCGCTGGATATACCGTGCCAGCACTTGCTGAATAAAGCCCACCAGAGCGATTTTCTAACTCTTTCATCATTTGATAACCATGCATCGGGCCTTCCTTCAGCAAATGCAAAATAGCTATTTGTATAAATCCTCTCCGTCTTTTCATTTGAATCCTCCTTTTAACTATATCGATTATTTTAATCGATATATCGATTAAAAACAATAGATAAGAAATTGGGCAAAAACAAAAACAGGCTACCCAACAAGTCAAATTGCAACTTATCGGGTAGCCTTACTCAGTCTCCAATATCTATTTTTTCAAGTGGCTCATACGCTGGTCCTTCAATTACTTCCCCAGTATATTTATATCTAGATCCGTGACAAGGACAATCCCATGAGCTCTCTGCATCGTTGAATACAACGTCACACCCTAGATGCGTGCATACTGGTTTGACTAAATGGATGATGCCGTAATCGTCTTTATAAGCGCCTACTTTTTGGCCATCTAGTTTGATAATATCTCCAGAGCCCGCTTTTAAGTCTTGAAATACTACGTCTATTTTTTCTGTTTTTCCTTTGACGAGCTCTTTTGCGACGTTTGCGTTTATTTTGGCAAAAGTTGTAATGTCTTCTTTTTTCATTTTTGAACGGGTTGGGGAGTAAAGTTCCGCAAAGCGATTTTCTTTTTCGAGCACATTATCGACCATAATTTTTGCAGCGACGGTACTATTAGTCATTCCCCATTTGGCATATCCTGTTGCAACGAGCACATCCTGAAGTCTCGATGTCATTGGTCCAACGTACGGAAGCCCGTCTAGTGTGACTAAATCTTGTGCAGACCAGCGATAGGCGTACTGCTTTGCTTTGAACTGCTCCCTTCCAAATGCAGCTAAAGCTTCATAATTGATAGTCGTATCTCCTTGAAACCTTCCCGTAATATGCCCTTCCCCGCCTAGCAACAAATATCTTCGCCCATCAGACCCTAATGCTATTCGTATCGACCTTGTAGGTTTTTCTACATTAATATAGATTCCTTTTGGATAGTTTGCTTCCGCGAGTGTTGCGAGTGCATACGACCGCTCGGAGTACATTCGGGTAAAATAAAGTCCGTCTTCATCATTGAAAGGAAAATGACTGCAAACTAATATTTTTTTCGCACGTATTTCATTGCCATCTAACATTTCTACTCGGTTGCTACCATGGATAGACTTTGCACGGGATTGTTCGAAAAATTGAACCCCATTTTCGACTGCTTTCTCCACTAATGCGAGTGCATATTTCAATGGATGGAATTGTCCTTGATTTTCAAGCTTGAGAGCTTCTTTCACTGTAAATGGAAGGCCCGTTTCTTGTGTTAAAGTCCCCCCTTCTATTCCGATCTTATGGTAAGCATCTAGTTCTTTTTTTAATATTTCCACTCCATCATCTGTATCGGCATATAAAAAGGCATCGACATTTTCAAAATCACATTTGATGCCTAATTGCTTAATCGTTAGTTCGATATAGTCTTTCGCCTCCATATTTGCTTTGTAATACAATTCCGCTTGTTCTTCTCCGAAAGTAGTAATGAGCTGTTGATAAATAGGGCCGTGTTGTGCCGTCACTTTTGCTGTTGTGAAGCCGGTAGTCCCTTTTAATATATTACTTCCTTCTACAACGACTACTTTTCGACCGCTTTGACTAAGTAAATAAGCTGCCGTAATTCCGGTGAGGCCCGCCCCAATAATTGCAACGTCTACTTCTATATCTTCACTTAGTTTTGGGAAAAGCGGAAATTCTTTATGCGCCCTCCAATAAGATTGCGATTCACTCGGTAATATTTTCTGCGTCATGTATGATTCCCTCCTGTTTCTTTTATTCTCTATCTATCGGTGAAACTTTATTCAAGTTGGGTCGTATATAATTGAAAAGAAATAGAGGAGGAGCACCGTGGATATGTTTGACGTCATAAGTGTAGTAGGTCCTATTTTTATTGCTGTTGTTTTTATTGTTGTTATTAGCGGATTCATATTAATAATTGTTAGTAGTATTAAACAACGTAATAAAAATAATAACTCTCCGAAACTTTCAGTACCCGTTCAAGTGGTAACGAAACGTTCCGATACTTGGGGAGGTTCAGGTGATAGTTCAGCTTCCACTTCTTACTACGTAACATTTCAAGTAGAAAGTGGAGACCGGATAGAGCTCAAACTAAGTGGCAAAGAATATGGCATGATAGCAGAAGATGATCTTGGCATACTAACTTTCCAAGGTACTAGATTCCTAAGTTTTGAAAGAAAACACTAAAAAACCTCTTCCAAATTTTGAGAAGAGGTTTTTCTTCATTGTGTCCGGATAACCGTATACACAATCTGAAGCATTATTGTGCAGGAGAAATGCCTTCTTCTTCCGCTACTTTGTTCAAAGCACCAACAAATGTTTCTAGTGGCTGTGCACCTGAAATGGCATACTTATCATTTAGCACAAAAAATGGTACTCCGCGAACACCAATTTGACCAGCACGAGCAATATCTAATCGAACCTCTGTCAAATAAGCATCTGAATTTAACACTTTCTCTGCTTCTTCTCTTGATAGACCAAGTGTGTCAATTAAATCTAACAGGACATCATGCTTGCCAATTTCTTTTGCTTCAATGAAGTAAGAGTGTAGTAATAGTTCATTTGCTTCTTTTGCTTTCCCTTGCTCAGATGCCCATTTTACTAAACGATGAGCATCTAGCGTATTAGCTGGTTTCATGGCATCAAAATTATAATCCAATCCAACCGTTTTCGCTTGCTCTACTACACCAGCTGTCATTTGCTTTGCAGCTTCTACAGTGGAGCCGTATTTTTCAGCAAGCAATTCGTACATCGATTTATCTGATGTTTTTGGTGAATTTGGATCTAATTCAAAGCTTTTGAATTCTATTTCTGCTTGGTTATCAAAACCTGCTTGTTGTAACGCTTCTTCTAATCTTCTTTTTCCGATATAACAAAACGGACATACAAAGTCGGACCATACTTCAATTTTCATCTTTATCACCTCATGTTTATTGTAAGGTGTACTTGTTTTGATTTCAAAATAACTGCCTGTAAAATGTTCAGCGGTCGTTATGTCTTGCTCGGCCATTTTACACAGAAATAAAAAAGACTTCCAGACCAAAAAAGCCAGGAAGTCCATTTAATTAGTTAGCTAATGCTTCAGTCAATGCTGGTACAACTTGCTTTTTACGAGAAACGACGCCTTTTAATAGAGCAGTGTTGTTTTCGAAGCTCACTCCGAAGGCTGCTTCTGCTTTTAAAGCTAATTTTCCAAGCGCTAATGCTACGGAGTCGTTATTTAATATATCTGTTACAACGAAGAAGAATAAATCTAATTCTTGCTCTTCGATTTCACGATGAATTAGTTCTTCTAGTTCTGCTTGGCGACCCATTACGTCGTTTACATCTACTGCGTTTACTTGTGCGATAATTACTTTATTGTCGCCCATATTGAATTCTTTTGCGTCTAGTGATAGAAGATCTTCTAAGCTTTTATCACTTAAATCAGCTCCTGCTTTTAGCATAGCTAGTCCATACTCTTCTGCGTTTACGCCAGCAATTTTTTCTAGTTCACGTGCAGCAGCGATATCTTCTTCTGTGCATGTTGGTGATTTGAATAATAATGAATCCGAAACGATTGCAGATAGCATTAGCCCTGCAATATTTGCTGGGATTTCAACGTTTTTTTCTTTATAGATTTTATTTAAAATAGTTGCAGTACATCCTACTGGCTCTGCACGGTAGTATAAAGGCTCAGCCGTTTCGAAGTTTGCAATACGGTGATGATCGATTACTTCTGTTACTTGTACTTCCTCGATGCCATCTGCACTTTGTTGTTTTTCGTTGTGATCCACCAAAATTACTTTTTTCGCTTCAGTTGCAACATTTTCGATTAATCGTGGTGCTTCGAATCCGAATTTTTCTAAAGCATATTTTGTTTCGTTGTTTACTTCACCTAAACGAACTGCTTCGGCTTGTACTCCGATTGCATTTTTTAAATGTGCGTATACAATCGCTGAAGTGATTGTGTCTGTATCCGGGTTTTTATGTCCAAAAACTAATACTTTTTCCATTATAAAATCCTCCTAATCAAGTTAAACAATTTCCGAACTTATTTTATCATACATCCTGCTTGTCATTGAAAAGTAAATTTGCTAATTTGTGCTTTTGGTGCAAAAAATCTGCGAGCGTGTATTCATCCAATACCTTTAAATAGGCAAATAAGGCCCGATTCAATGCACCTTTTAGTCCGCAAACGGGCGAAATAACGCATGTATTTGTTTTACAATCGAAGCACTCTACTAAATGAAAGTCATCTTCCGTATGTCGAACTACTTGTCCTATGTTAATGGCCTGAGGCTCCATTGCCAAACGAATGCCACCTCCTCGTCCACGAATTGTTTCAATATAGCCTAGTTTCCCTAACTCATGTGTTACTTTCATTAAATGGTTTTTAGAAATACTATATGCATCTGAAATAGCTTGAATTGTAGAGAGTTCGTTTTTATCTTTTGTTCCCAAGTATATTAACACTCGAAGTGAGAAATCTGTATACATAGTCAATCTCATATTGCCACCGCCATTCTACCTTCTCATTATAACGATTTTGACAAACCCGTGAAAGAAATGTGTCCGATTTATAAAAGCCGCCTTAAAGATGTATTTAAAATATTGCTTTAAAGAATATTGAGGAGTATCGTAAAAAGTGTAAACACCAACAAAAAGGACGTGTAATAATATGTTATCTCAACAAACAATTGATATCGTCAAATCTACAGCTCCAGTTTTAGAAGTACATGGAGTAGCCATTACTACTACTTTTTATAAAAATTTATTCGAAGCACATCCAGAATTACTTAATATATTTAACCATGCGAACCAAGTAAAAGGTCGTCAACAAACGGCTCTTGCAAATACTGTATATGCAGCAGCCGTACACATCGACAACTTAGCAGCAATTATTCCAGTTGTGAAACAAATAGGACAAAAACACGTCAGCCTTGGCATTAAACCAGAGCATTATCCAATCGTCGGCGAGCACTTACTTGGTGCTATTAAAGAAGTACTAGGAGACGCTGCAACAGATGATATTATCAATGCGTGGGCTGAAGCATATGGCGTAATTGCGAATGCGTTTATGAGCGTTGAAGAAGAAATGTATGTAGCAGCAGAATCAAAACTAGGTGGTTGGAGATTCTTTAAAGATTTCACTGTAGTTCATAAAGAAAAAGAAAGTGAAAATATCACATCATTTTATTTAAAATCAGCAGACGGAAAAGCAGTACCCGCATATGCATCAGGTCAATTTATTACAATTCGAGTAATTGTTCCGGGGGAAAAATATTTACTAAACAGACAATATAGTTTATCTAAAGCTTTTGATTCCGAAACCTTCCGTATTTCGGTTAAAAAAGAAGATGAAAATAATCCAGAAGGAAAAGTATCCGTTCACCTCCACAATAACGTGAACGTTGGAGATACAGTAGAACTAAGTGCACCTGCTGGAGATTTCATCTTAGATCCAGAAAAATGTTCACCTGTCACTTTCATAAGTGGTGGGGTTGGGATCACACCTATGATGAGTATGTTCGAAACAGTTGCTAAAAACCAACCATCTCGAAAAGTTTCTTTCATCTATAGTACACGTAACGAAAGTTTACATCCATTCGATAAAGATATTCATTCATTAATGGAACCTATGGAAGATGCAAAATACGTTTCGCTTTACTCCGAAACGGGAGATGGGTTCATTACTAAAGAGGTTTTAGCAGAGCATTCGATTCAAAATGGAGATGTATATGTTTGTGGACCAGTTGGATTTATGGAAGCAATGATTAATCATTTGCTTGAATTAGGATATGCAAAAGAGCAAATCACTACGAGTTCTTCGGGCCTGTTATGCAACTTGAACTAGCAAACGCTTAATATATAGAGGGTTTAAAAGTGTTACTTCTTCTGGAGTAACACTTTTTTGATGTTGTCTGACCGCAGTCATTTTTTGACGTTTGAATATGCTATAAGTAGTGTGCATAAACGGAAGGTAGTGCTATAATTAGCCTATAATTCTATATAAGAGTAGAAATGAGTGAAGTTATTAACTATGACCAAACACTTTGAAAATAAATATCTTCCCCTTGCAGCTTTTTTCAAACAATCGACAAGTAAAGAAATTACTTTGACTTATAATGAAATGGAAGCGATAATCGGACAAGCTTTGCCGAATGCAGCTTATTTAAGTAGTAGCTGGTGGAAAAAAACAAAGCCACCTGCTTTACATTATTTTGCCTGGGCCGATTATGGATACTCGATCCGAGATGTTGAATTAGGAAAGTCCGTTCATTTCCATAGTGTGGTGCATGAAAAAGATGAAAGAATAGCGAATGAAAGCGAGCAAAAAGACATTTTGATCATACGAGAGGCTGAGCTAGAAGACGCTCGTCCTTTTATCAAGTTACAAGAAACTATTTTCTCAGAGACCGACTTTATGCTGTATGGGAAATCAGATATTCAAATGACCGTACAAGGTATTCGAAAAAATTTCACTTCTTGGAAAAACGAAGCCAATTCCATTCTGTTACTAGCCATTATGAATGGACAATATGCAGGCTATGTTCAATTCACTGGAGGTCCAGCCCCACGTGCCTTACATAGAGCATCTGTTGTAATAGGTGTAACGCAAGAATTTTCTAAAAAAGGAATTGCTTCTTCTCTTATGCTTCACGGCGAAAAATGGGCAAAAGAAGCAGGTATCTCTAAGCTCGAGCTTAGCGTTATTAAAGAAAATTTGAATGCCCAAAAACTATATAGAAAGCTTGGCTTCAAAAATGAAGGCGACCGACAAAACGCACTTATTATTAATGGACATTTTGTTGATGAATACTATATGGGAAAATTAATTTAAAAAGATCGACCCAGTTTAATTGGGTCGATCTTTTTGATGGTGAACGCTTCATATTATCTTGTTTTGGATACAAACGGATTGCCTGTTTCCCAAAATCTATACGGATAATGTATCGCTTCCCCGCTATTTTCGATACCGATTCTTGGGCCTGTAGAAATCGCGTTCACTTTCTCTCCTTCAGCCAAATACAAAGGCTTTTCCGTCCAATGCTTACCGTAGGATTCCATTGTAATTCCTAATGCTTTCGTCAATTTACCTGGACCATTTGTCCATTGTTTCATCGGTTGGTTTTTCCGAAATTCTTTCATTTGTTCTATACCTTGGATCGGTTCCACCGCACGTATTAATATCGCATTCGGGGTATCAACTGGCGCAGCAACTACATTGATCAGTGTATGAGTATGCATTTGATACGTATAGATAAGGCCTGGCTCTCCAAACATCACTTCTGTTCGTTTTGTTCTTCTATTACCGAAGCTATGTGCAGCTCTATCTTCCGGTCCCATATACGCTTCTGTTTCCACAATTTTTCCAATTAGGAGTCCTCTGCTATGTTCATGTACAATGTATTTACCTAGTAAGTCTCTTGCTAAGTCTAATGTCGGTTGATAAAAGAATGCTTTTTCCACTACCTTCAATTTAAATAAACCCCATTTTCTTTGCTTCAAATGTTAATTCTTCTCTAAATTTCGGGTGTGCTATAGAAATAAGCTGTTTTGCTCGCTCTGAAATGGGCTTGCCGTACATTTTAGCAATTCCATATTCTGTTACGATTGCATCTACATCATTTTTAGATGTAGTTACAACAGAACCTGGTGCAAGGCTTAGCTTGATACGTGAAATTTCGTCGTTTTTTGCAGTAGATGTCATACATACGAATCCTTTTCCTTCTTTAGCAAAACGAACTCCTCGTGCAAAATCAGCTTGTCCTCCAGTAGAGGAATAATATTTGCCTGCAACCGTTTCAGATGCACATTGGCCAAATAAATCGACTTCTGTCGTCGCATTAATGGAAACGATACGCTCTTCTTTTGCAATTTCACGTGGGTCGTTAACGATACTTACCGGTAAAAATTGGACAGCAGGATTATTATGTAAAAAGTTATAAATTTTATTGGAACCGTGTGCAAACGTCGCAATAATTTTACCCTTATTTGTAAACTTTTGAGTCCCGTCTACTGCACCCGCTTCTACTAAATCGACGATTCCATCCACAAACATTTCTGTATGGATACCTAAATGTCGATGTTCCTTTAATAGACTGACAACTGCATTCGGAATAGAACCTATTCCGATTTGCAATGTGTCTCCATTTTGAATGCTTTCCGCTACATACGAGGCAATTTGCATATCTTTTTCCCCAATAGGAGGCGCAATATCCTCGAACAAGGGACGATCATTCTCTACAAAACCAGCAATTTGGCTAATGTGAATCTGGTTTTCACCAAAAGTACGAGGCATATACTCATTCACCTCTAGTATGAACGGAACAGTCCCGATAAATTCACTTACAATATCCGCCTGTGTCCCTAATGAAAAATAGCCGAACTCGTCCATCGGGGAAGCAACTGCCATAATCATCGATAAGTTTGTTGACTGCCTTAGTATTCTTGGCATCTCATGGAAATGGTTTGGAACAAGGTCCACCATTCCTTGTTGGAACATTTTTCGTGTAGCGCCACTCAAAAAGTAAGAAACATGCTTGAGTTTTCCTGGATATGCACCTTCCATATACTTTCTTTGTTGCAAAGCTAATAGTTGATGTATCTTAACATTCGTTAGTTCATTTGCATTTGCTTCTAATATATCGAGTAATTTATGCGGTTCCCCATTGGTTAACGGAAAAATGATATCCGCATTTTTTTGGACTAAATCAATTACTTGCCTATTTGATAGCTGTTTAGTGTTCATTTTATTTGCACCTACAATTTTCATTTTTACTACTATTCCTTCATTTTACTATGTTTTATTAGGTAAACAAAATAAAACCTGCTTCCTATAAGGAAACAGGTTCCACCTTCTATTCGAGTTCTGTCTGTTTTGTCTCTGTACCTAGAAATAAAACTGATAATACGCCAATCACGATAGCAATACAGAAAATACCGAAAATATATCCAATTTCATACCCAGCAGCTACAAGTGATCCTACTAGAAGCGGTCCGAGAATACCTCCAACACGTCCAACTGAAGCCGCCATACCTGATCCAGTTCCACGGATTACAGTTGGATATTGCTCTGGAGAATATGCATATAACGCTCCCCAAGCACCTAGGTTAAAGAAGGACAGCAACATCCCCGATACGATTAATAACGTAGTCGTCTCTGCCGCACCAAATACGAATGCACTAGCTGCAGTTCCAAGCAAGTACGTAACCAACACAAACTTACGTCCAGCTTTCTCGATTAACCAAGCTGCTGAGAAGTATCCTGGAAGTTGTGCAATGGTCATGATTAACACATATTCAAAGCTCTTAATAAGTGTAAATCCTTTCATCACCATTACACTTGGTAGCCATAGGAACATTCCATAGTAAGAAAATACAACCATAAACCAAACAATCCAAAGCATAAGCGTTCGCTTTGCGTACTTCTTCGACCACACTTCTTTTATATTTTGCATAATCGATCTAGATTCTGATTTCTTTGCTGTATATTGCGGCGAATCTGGTAATTTAATCCGTAAATAAATTGCATAGAATGCTGGCAACGCTGTTATTAACAAAGCAATTCTCCAACCATAATCAGGAATGATAAAGTAAGCAATGAGTGCGGAAACAATCCAACCAGCAGCCCAGAAGCTTTCTAGCAATACAACAACGCGTCCTCTTTCTTTCGCTTCTACACTTTCAGACACTAATGTGGAGGCAACCGGAAGTTCTCCGCCAAGACCCATTCCAACAAAAAATCGGAAAATCAAAAATATAATTAGTCCTGTAGCTAGCGCAGATAATCCACTTGCGATTGAAAACATTAATAGCGTTAGCATGAATATCTTTTTCCGTCCTACTTTATCTGCAAAAACCCCAAATACGAGGGCGCCTACTGCCATTCCAATAGAGTTAATACTTCCGATCCATCCCATCTCTTCTGGTGTAAGATTCCATTCTACCGCAAGTGCTGCAATAACAAATGATAGAATCCCCACATCCATCGCATCAAACATCCAAGCAAGCCCTGCGATGCCTAGTAATTTATTTTTAGATATTGGTTTTTGTTTCTTTTTAGAGTTCATCATTTACCCCTGTCTTTACACATGTAATGTTTTTAGTTTACATGATTAGTATACCCATAGAATAGAGAACTTACAATAGTAAAATTCTGCTTGTTTTTTTTAAATTATTCAGGTAAAATGTCCATTATAGAAATACATATGTTTATTTAAGAAGAACAGAGAGGCGGATTACATCATGGCTTGGCAAGGACTAATCGAACATTACAAAGAGTTTTTACCTGTAACAGAGAAAACACCTAAACTATCACTACTTGAGGGAAATACGCCTCTTATTAAACTAGAGAATTTATCAAAAGAACTAGGAATTGAGCTTTACGGAAAAGTAGAAGGTGCAAATCCAACTGGTTCGTTCAAAGATAGAGGGATGGTCTTTGCTGTAGCAAAAGCAATTGAAGAAGGAAGCGAATGTGTTATTTGTGCATCTACGGGAAACACTTCTGCCGCTGCTGCTGCATACGCTGCTCGTGCTGGGATTAAATCGATTGTTGTCATTCCAAAAGGAAAAGTGGCATTAGGAAAGTTAGCCCAAGCTTGTATGTATGGTTCTAAAATTATTGAAATTGAAGGTAATTTTGATGATGCGCTGCAAATTGTTCGTAAAGTTAGTGAATCATCTCCGGTTGCACTAGTTAACTCGGTGAACCCATATCGTTTGGAAGGACAAAAAACAGCTGCTTTTGAAATTGTAGACGTATTGGGTTCTGCTCCAGATTATTTATGCATACCAGTTGGAAATGCCGGTAATATTAGTGCCTATTGGAAAGGATTCAAAGAATATAATGAAGCTAAACAATCAGGCTTACCGAAAATTTTTGGTTTTGAAGCAGAGGGCTCTGCAGCGATTGTACAAGGTGCTCCAATCCCTAACCCAGAAACAGTTGCAACCGCTATTCGTATCGGGAATCCAGCAAGTTGGACTTTAGCGGAAGCTGCTCGTGACGAATCTGGTGGTGTAATCGATGCTGTTACGGATGAAGAAATTCTGCAAGCTTATCAATTGATTGCTAGTCATGAAGGTATATTTGTTGAACCTGGCTCTGCCGCTTCTTTAGCTGGAGTTATTAAGTCAGTGAAAAACGGGAAAATTTCAGCAGGAAGCAAAGTAGTATCAGTCTTTACTGGTAATGGTTTGAAAGATCCAGATACTGCGATGGAAGTTTCTACAGTTGACTTAGTATCATTAAAAAATGACGAGGAAGAAATTCGCCAGTATATTGAGGGAGTACTATGAGTAAAAAGTGGTCTATTTCCATTCCTGCAAGTACAGCGAATTTAGGACCTGGTTTTGATTCGATTGGGATTGCTTTAAATAAATACTTGGAGTTAGAAGTTGAACTAGCCTCAAAGTGGAAAATTGATAACTTATCAGAAAACTTACCGAACGTTCCCGATCCGAAAGATCATCTTATTATCCAAGCTGCTGAGAAAACAGCGGAATTATATGGTCAAAGTCTGCCTCCGTGCCATCTATCTGCGAGGAGCGAAATCCCACTTGCTCGTGGTATGGGGAGCAGTGCATCTGCCATTGTGGCAGGGGTTGAACTTGCCAACCAAGTGCTGGAACTTGAACTGACTGCACAAGACAAATTGAAAGTGGCAACCTTAATGGAAGGTCATCCCGATAATGCAGCCGCTTCTATATTTGGCGGTTTTACGATTTCATCAAGTGCAGATAACGGCGAAATTCATGTATTTCATGCGTATCATATTGATGCTTCTTTTGTGTTATTTATTCCTAATTTTGAACTAAAAACGGAAGCAGCAAGAAATGTGTTACCGGATAGTTATACACGTCAGGTTTCCACACAAGCAAGCGCAACCGCTAGTTTACTTACTGCAGCTTTTCTTTCTCAATCATTTGAGCAAGCTGGCGTATATATGGAGCAGGATCTGTTTCATGAACCATATCGTCTTGATTTAATTCCCGAGAGTAGGGAGATTAAAGTTGCTGCGAAAAAGGCTGGTGCATTCGGTACTTGTATAAGTGGTGCTGGTCCTACCCTTCTATCGCTTGTACAAAAAGGAACGGAGCAGGAGTTCATTTCTAATCTAGATGGGATTTTCCCTAACTTTCAGCTTGTACCAGTGGAGATGAACCGAACCGGGATTGTCGTAAAAATTAAAAATGGCAGTGCAGTTTTCTCTAATTGAAAACTGCGCTGCCATTTTTCTGCTTTGAAAAATAAACAAACTCGTCGCGAACTTAGACTGTATTCCTCTATCACAGGCGCTTGTGCTTTTGTTTTATGTCATTAATACTAGACTTAGCGCCATTACTAACATTCCTGCTACAACTCCATACATAGAAGAATGTGTCTCATCATACTTTTTAGCTGCCGGTAGCAATTCATCTAATGAAATAAAGACCATAATACCGGCAACCGCTGCAAAAACAACTCCGAAAACAACACCATTTAAAAATGGCATCAATATTAAATACGCAACAAAAGCGCCTAGCGGTTCTGCAAGGCCTGAAAGAAAGGATAGTTTAAATGCCTTTTTACGATTACCAGTTGCATAATAAATCGGGACAGCGACAGCGATACCTTCTGGGATATTATGAATCGCAACCGCAATCGCAATCGCAATTCCTAAATTAGGATCTTGTAATGCAGATGCAAATGTAGCAATACCTTCAGGAAAATTGTGAATTCCTATAGCAAGTGCAGTAAAAACACCCATTTTCATCAACTTCGTATATTCTGCATTGTTCGGTTCTGTATCCATATCCTCCACACTTTTTACTTCATGCGGATTTCCGAGCTTTGGCAATAACCGGTCGACCAACGCAATAAAAATCATCCCGCCAAAAAATCCAACGATTGTCATCCAATATCCGTTTGTTGTACCAAGCTCTTCTGTTAACGAATCTTTTGCTTTCACGAATATTTCAACTAAAGAGATATAAATCATTACCCCTGCAGAAAATCCCAATGCGACAGATAAAAACTTCGTATTTGTACGCTTCGTTAACAATGATAGTAAACTACCTATCCCTGTTGCTAGACCTGCAAATAACGTAAGTAATAATGCAAAGACCACATTTCCGTCCACCTGAATCATCTTCTTTCTAAATATCGATTTTCATTTATTATACGCATTAAGTTTCCCTAGTACAATTCTTTTCGGCTGATGAAAATCCAAATTTTGAAGAAGCGATATATTTTCCAATTTTTTCCCAATCTCCTTCTAAAAAATCGCGATTGGAAGGACGATAAAATACAGCTGCTGGATGGTATGTTGGTATGATCATATATTTTTCATCCGACCATATAAATTTATTTTCTTCCAACGAGGCTAAATGTTGTATTTCGTGTTCGATTAGTTGTCCATGCAAAACAGACACTTTTGCATCTTTGCCTAGTAAACGTTGTAAGCCTACATTACCTAACGTAACAATGACGACTGGCGCTATATGGGTTAGTTCATAATCGAGCACTGGTGCATGGGCCACTATTTCTTGCTGAGTAGGTGGACGATTATACTTTCTTTTCGTCATCTCGCCGTTTCTTTCTTTTTTGTCTTTCCATACATATGGCCTGCTTCTCACTGCGCTTGTCATATATACGTTATCTCTTGTTAAACCGATGCTTGCAAGGGATTTGACTAATTCATCTCCTGCTCTGCCGATGAATGGTAACCCGTGGATTGCTTCATTTTCACCTGGTGCTTCTCCTATTAGCATAATAGTAGGGTTTTTTGGTCCTTTTCCTTTGACGAATCCTTCTACAGGAAATCCTTCTATTCTTTTCATGCCAAGTGTGACTAATTCATCCGGTAATTCAAACATTGCGCTTACACTCCTTTATAAAAAATCCTTTCCGAAGAGAGGAAAGGATTTTAGTCTATATTCTTTTTAAAATTATTTTTCCGAGATTCGTACCACAATGCAACGAATACAAACCATGTATACCCTGCCATCCAACCTGCTAGTACATCTGTGGCGAAATGGCGACTTTCTGCGATTCGAGATAATCCGATAAGTATTGCAAGTAAAAGTGCGCCAATCCATAATAGTACGCGAATCTTTTTATTGGATTGATGTTCTGCTAAGAAGTAGGCAATAGTGAATACGTATAATAATCCAACCATCGCATGCCCAGATGGAAAACTGAAGCTTTCTAATTGATTTGGAATGTCAGGACGCGCTCTTTGCACCCATTTTTTGAGTAGTTGGTTAAGTACATTTCCCACCCCTACTGTAAATAAACCAAATAACATGCCACGATAATTTTTTGAATGTATCCATAAGTATGCGAACAGGATTAGCATCATAATGACGATAAATTTTGGTTCTCCTAAATAATGAAATGGCGCGATAAATTGATTGCCATTTAACAGTTCATTCATTTTACGATCTAGCTGAACCATTTCTTCTGATGTAAATGTTATATATAATGTAGTAAATCCAAGTAATGTTACAAGTCCCAGTGGATAAAACCATTTTTTCATTGTGCCCACTCCTTTCAAACTTATTCATGATAAAAGTATAGTCTACATTATAGCTATGTACAATTGAAAGAAGTATTCATAATGATACGCTATTTAGGGATAAGCGTCTTAAATAGCTTTATCAGGTGACTGCTGCGATTTTCGCTGCAGTCGGAAGCTTTCCTCCGGGTGAGCGATGAGCCATCACCGACGCTTGCGCGTACGTTGTGATGGTTCACCTGTCTCACTGATCCGGCTGGAGTTGCAGCCCCTCCGCTTCAATC
The DNA here is from genome assembly GCF_044762745.1 of Psychrobacillus sp. NPDC096426. Classification (NCBI taxonomy): domain Bacteria; kingdom Bacillati; phylum Bacillota; class Bacilli; order Caryophanales; family Bacillaceae; genus Psychrobacillus; species Psychrobacillus sp. NPDC096426. The sequence continues at coordinate 79,036 of NZ_JBIWEX010000002.1, forward strand.
CACGAAAATTACTAACTAATAAGAGTCACTGTTTTTATATTCAATCCTATGTAGTATTTCTTGAAAATAACATCCAGTAAATGGGTAAGAGCAATCAAACAGCTATTGAAAGCAACCAATTCTATTCGGAAAGCAACTAACTTAGCACGAGAGCAACCAAATTGCTGGTGAAAGCAACTAACTCTTAAAATAACAAGTTTACTTGGGATGAGACGACGATGATTACGAGGTGTTATTTCAATAAATGGTTGAATAGTTTGAACTTTATCCTAGAAAATGTTCCACTTTTTTTTCGACTGCATTCTCTAATTAGGTTTAATGAATATTGCGTATTAGACCTGATAAATTTAAGTCTCTAAAAACTGCAGACTCCAAATTAGCAAGAATTTCCCATTGATTGCAGCGCAATGCGGCGACTCATGCTGGATAGCGGGACAGGTGAGACCCCGCAGTGGAGCGCCAGTAACCGAGGAGGCTCACCCGCCCGCCCAGCAGCGGAAATCCTAGCGGTAGCCTACTTACGACACATTATCCCTATATTACGTTTAATAAAATAGTGGCATACCTTATGTTGTTTGGAAAATGTTAGATCGATAACCTTTAGTTTGATAATTTCTTAAGCAATACGAAAAAATCCACGAGGATCAACTCCTCGTGGATTTTTATTATTTACTTGCTTTTAATTCATATACTCCACCACTGGACTCAATGATGTGATCAGGCTTTGGCTTACCAAGGTTTGCTTTATGACCCGCAATATGCTCGGGGCTCTTTTCCCAGTTTTTCCAATCTTGCTCTGACGCCCATTGAACGATGACTAGAACTTCTTCTTCCCCGCGACGAACTTTTTTCACAAGTACTTCTAGCTTTTCGAAACCTGGTTGCTTTTCGATAAGCCCTTCTCCTTGAAAACGATCTACGACAAGTTGGGAAGTTCCTTCTTTAACAATCATACGTCTAACTTGATAAAACATTATTGAATCGCCTCTAATACAGCAGCAAGTTTCGCTTTTTCTGATTCAATACCGCCACCTGATAAATACCAAGCTTCTGGATCTAAGTAAAAGACTTTGCCGTTTTTAACAGCATTTGTTTTACTAACGATTTCATTTTCAATTGCTGCTTTTGTACCTGATTCACCTTCAGAAGCTACTGCATCGCGGTCTACTACAAAAAGCATATCCGGATTTTTTTCAAGCACATATTCAAAAGAAACACTTTGTCCATGTGTAGATACTTCTAAGTTTTCATCAACAGGTTTAATACCATATACATCATGGATTACACCAAAACGTGAACCAGAACCGTAAGCACTTAATTCTCCTTCAGATGCAAGAACTACTAATGCTTTTTCATCTAAGTTAGCAGTTTTAGCAGTAATTTCTGCAACTTGTGCATCAATTTCTTCTAAAGCTTTCGTTGCTTCTGCTTCTTTACCGAAAATTTTTCCTGCTAATTCTGTGTTTGCTTTAAATGAGTTAAGATAATTTGTCGTGTCTAAGCCAACATAAACAGTTGGTGCTATTTTACTTAATTCTTCATATGCATCTGCTTGACGACCAGAGATGAAAATAACATCTGGTTTCATAGCGTGAATTGCTTCAAAATCAGGTTCTTTTAAAGCACCAGCGTTTTTATAAGTAGCTTCATCCGCATATTTGCTTAAATATTTTGGTAAGCTTTGTTGTGATACTGCAGCTACGTCAACGCCTAGTGCATCTAGCGTATCCAGGAAACCATAGTCAAATGCTACAACTGTTTTTGGCTGTTCTTTCAATGTTACTTCTGCATATCCTTCTGGTTGTGGAATTGTTAATGGATATACAGATGACTCATCTGTTGTAGCTGTTTCATCAGTAGTACCTTCGTTTGGATTAGATGTGTCTTCTGTTGCATCTTCTTTATTTCCACATGCTGCTAATACTAATAAAAGCATTGCGAACATGATCGTAAAAAATTTAAACTTTTTCATTTGTAAATTTCCCCTTTTTCTTATGAATTAAAATATACACAAATACGACAGCTATTCATTTCTTGGATTGGAATATCCATATCATAAATCTCTTTTAGGGCATCTGAATTAATAATTTCATGTGTTGGACCGTCCTTGATTACACGTCCATTTTTCAATGCAACAATATAGTCAGAATATACAGATGCAAAGTTAATATCATGCAATACAATGACGACTGTTTTTCCGAGCTCTTCTACAAGCTTTCGTAGAATTTTCATAATTTGGACAGAATGCTTCATATCCAAGTTGTTTAACGGCTCATCCAACAGAATATATTCTGTATCTTGCGCAATAACCATAGCGATGAAAGCACGTTGACGTTGCCCACCAGACAATTCGTCTAAATAATCATCTTGAATATCCGCTAAATTCATATATTCAATTGCTTGATCAATCATTCTCGTATCTTCTGCATTTAATCGTCCTTTAGAGTAAGGAAAACGACCAAAGGAGACTAGTTCACGTATCGTTAAACGAACGTTCATATAGTTCGATTGCTTCAAAATAGAGACGCGTTTAGAGAACTCATCGGATTTCCATTTACGTACATCTGATTTATCTAGTAAGACCTCACCCGTATCTGCATCCAATAAACGACTAACCATTGACAATAGGGTTGATTTTCCAGCGCCATTTGGCCCAATAAACGAAGTAATCTTTCCTGACTGGATATTGACACTTACTTTGTCTACTACTGGTTTTTTACCAAAGTGCTTTGTTATCTCTTTTACTTGGATCATACCTAAGCTCGACTCTCCTTTAATAATAAGTAAATGAAGTAAATTCCACCAATAAAGTTAATAATGACACTTAGTGTTGTATTAAACGTGAAAATTCTTTCCACAATCCACTGTCCACCTATTAAAGCAACTATACTCATCAAACTGGCACCAACTATAAGTATTGAGTGCTTGTAAGTCTTAAAATATTGATACGATAAGTTTGCCACGATTAATCCAAAAAACGTTATTGGACCAACAAGCGCAGTAGAAGTGGCTATTAACACTGCTGATAACACTAGCATACTTTTTACAATTTTATCGTAGTTGATACCTAAGTTAATCGCGTTGTCTCGCCCTAGAGACAATACATCCAATTCTCGAATGGACCGCCATCCGTATAAGATAGATAACGTAATAATAATCAGGGCGAACCATACTAAGCCACCATTTACATTATTGAAGCTCGCAAACATTTTGTTTTGCAAGTTTGTAAACTCGTTTGGATCGATTAGCACTTGTAAGAAAGTAGTAATACTTCCTAGAAATGTCCCTATAATAATCCCAACTAGTAATAAGAAATAAATTGGACGTTTCCCCGCGTTAAACAAAAAGCGATACAGCAAAAGTGCAAACACAACCATTGCTACTATAGAAATAAAGAAATTATAATTCTTGTTAATTACTAAAATGGACATCGAACCAAAAAAGTAATAAATGAATGTTTGTACAAGCATGTATAACGAATCTAACCCCATTACACTCGGTGTTAAAATTCGGTTATGCGTAATCGTTTGGAAAATTACAGTGGAGTAAGCAATTGCAACTCCTGTTAATGCCATTGCCAATACTTTAATCGCACGACGTGGCAACGCATAATCATAGCTACCATTTAATCCTTGGAATAAGTACAATGCTATACACAAAATACTTAAAGCAATTAAAAGAAGCATTTTTGTTCTATTTCGCATATGCTTTCCCCCTAAACAATAAGAATAGGAAGATTGCACTTCCGATAACACCAACCGTCATACCAATCGGTATCTCGTAAGGGAAAATGAGAACTCTACCTAAAATGTCACATATTAATAAGAAAATGACACCGAGTAGTGCTGTATGTGGTAATGTTTTTTCTAAATGATCCCCTTTAAAGATGGATACTATATTCGGGATGATTAGTCCTAGAAACGGGATCATTCCAACTGTTAAGACAACAGTAGTAGAAATCAATGCTACGAGCACCAGCCCTAAATTTAGGACCCTTTTGTAGGAAAGTCCTAGGTTTTTAGCAAAGTCCTCGCCCATTCCTGCAACGGTAAAACGATTTGCATATATGTACGCAATGATTAGTACCGGTACACTTATGTAAAGTAATTCATATCTGCCTTTTAAGATCAAAGAGAAATCTCCTTGTAACCAGACAGTCATATTTTGAATAATATTGGATTTGTAAGCAAAAAACGTTGTAATGGAAGATAGAATATTTCCGAACATTAACCCAACTAATGGAACAAATATTGCATCCTTAAATTTAATATGATTTAATATTTGCATAAATAACAATGTACCTGCTAATGCGAAGATAAAAGCGAATGTTATTTTCTCCATATACGTAGCATTTGTAAATACTAACATCGATATTAATACTCCTAGTCTAGTCGCATCAAGCGTCCCAGCTGTAGTTGGAGATACGAACTTATTCCTACTAAGACTTTGCATGATTAAACCTGCAATACTCATCCCTGCTCCTGCAAGTATAATGGCAATTAGTCTCGGTAAGCGGCTAATTAGAAATATTTGCGTCTCTTCCGAATTAAAGTCCAACAAGTCTGCTGGCGAAATTCTACTTACACCAACAAAGAGAGATAAAAGAGAAAGTGCTACTAGTGCAATTACAAGATATCTTTTTTTCATGTCTATCCTCATCATTCTTTTTGCGAGTTTACGATAGTGAAAATCATTATCATTTACCCGCAAATTAATTATAACATCTTGCCTATACAAGTCAACCTTTAAATGAAAATGATTTTCAATTAAAGATATACTATATATAAGCTATTTTGCCCCACTACAATCTTACTATAGATTAGGAGGAAAACAAAAAGACTGCTCCCAATTGTCCGTTTTATCGCAACAATTGGGAGCAGTTTATAAGTTCTACAATTTTATAGTTCTACAGCGTTATCGACTACTTCTTGCGGAATGACGATTTCTTCTACTTTGTTGAAATCAGAGAAAGTAGATTTTACGTCTTGTAATACTTTCATTTTCTCTCCGTCAACTTCCATATCCATATCAATTACAACATCTAATTTATTCGTTTGGAATGTCTCTTTATCAATGTGTATTAAATAGTTTACCGAGTTAATAACGAAATCCATTTGAATCTCTTCGCCAGCACCCATTGATTGCATCACTTCATCTACTTGCGCTTTTACAAGTTCTGTGAATTTCTCACCTGAAGCTTCGAGCGTCAATATATAGTTTTCATTATCTTGTTCGAATGTAAATTCATCTAAATATCCTTCAATCTGTTTCAATTGATCGGAAGCATTTGCTTGTTCTGCAGCATTCATAATTCCTGTCATCATTTCTTGTGGGAACTTCATCCACTCTCCAGCAGACTCTTCGTACACATAGAAATTATCCGCCGTGATATAACTTTCGGATGTTGATGTTTGAGCAGGCATACCTTCTGCCAATCCGTTTACAGTTGAAGTACCTTTTTGATGCATCTGCATAGGTTCTACTATATATTCCATATCCATTTTCGAGCTAATTTCTAATTCAGTTTCTTCACTCGGTACATTCATTGTTTGATTTAGATCCATTACTGCTCGTACACTTTTCAACTCTTCTGATGCAGCAATAGACTTATCATATACTTCTTGAAGTGTTAACTTACTCTTTTCTGTTACCTCTCCACTTCCTGCTGGAGTTGCAGTTTCGTTACATGCAGCTAAACCTAATGATAATGTGGCTACTGCTATAAGCGTTGTCCATTTTTTCATATCAGTTATCATCCCTTCATGCTTTGATAACTATTATACGAGGAAGGTTTCGGAAAGGTTTCATTTATTTTACTCCACGCATATATTTTTGGATTAAAGGCGTCATTAAGTATAATAACAATCCAATAACAAGCGCGAGGACACCAATTACACCGAAGTATATAATTTCATTTTCTGGTGTATACAATTTAACGACTTGTGCATTTATCGCTTGCGCGGATGCATTCGTCATAAACCACAAACTCATCGTTTGAGCTGCAAAAGCACCTGGGGCAAGCTTCGTTGTTGCAGATAAACCTACTGGTGACAATAGCAACTCACCAAGTACAACTAAGAAGAAACTTAGTACAAGCCAAAATGGATTAACAAGTGTCTCCGTTCCATTCGTATAAGCTGGAATGATCATCACAATGAATGACATCCCTGCAAAGAACAAGCCTAAAGCAAACTTTTTAGGCGTAGACGGTTGTCTATCACCAAGTTTTAACCACATCCAAGCAAAAATAGGTGCGAGCACAATGATAAATAAAGGATTCAGCGATTGGAACCATGCAGGCGATATCTCAAAAGATCCTACCATCAGATTAACGCGCTCATCTGCATACTGCGCCAATATATTCGCTCCTTGTTCTGCAATCGCCCAAAACATCATCGCCGCTACAAATAACGGAATATAAGCAAGCAATCTCGACTTCTCATCAGCCGATGTTCGATCACTTCTATACATTACGATGAAGTATAAAGTAGGAATAACAATACCTAAAATTGAAACCGTCATTGTAAATACATCAATTGTCATAATACCTTGTTGCACTAAAACATACCCAAGAGCTAACACGATTACAATGACAATACCGATTCTAGAAAATATCTTTTTACGTTCTTCTCTAGGCATTGGATTTGGCACATACGAACCAGCTAATCCAAGATTATTTTTCTTCGTTAGTAAAAAGACGATTAATCCTATGGCCATCCCAATTGCTGCTAGTCCAAATCCTAAATGGAAATTGTACTCAAGACCAACAGTTCCAACGATCAATGGCGCAAGGAATCCACCCATATTAATACCCATATAGAAAATACTGAATCCAGAGTCACGACGTGCGTCCTTCTCTGAATATAAATCTCCAACAATCGTTGAGATATTTGATTTCAATAGCCCTGTTCCGATGATGATAAGTGCCATCGAAATAAATAGTGGCGTAATTCCACCTGGAAACGACAATACAATATGCCCGAGCATTATTAATACTCCACCATAAAATACAGTTTTTGTCGTACCTAACAGACGATCGGCTATCCAACCACCAATAATCCCTGACATATACACAAGAGAACCATACACTGCCATTATAGAGTTTGCAGTAGATCTCTCAAGTCCTAATCCACCTTGTGTTACTTCATAATACATATAATAGATTAGAATCGCGCGCATCCCGTAGTAAGAAAAACGCTCCCAAAACTCCGTGAAAAATAAGGACATTAATCCTTTCGGATGTCCGAAGAAGCCTTTTTGAGGAACTGATTTTACAATTTCATCTTTTGAAAACATGCTTTTACCTCTTTTCTAAAATAAGATATTCATTATAACGTCCCCGCTTTTTCCTGTCAAAAAATATCCAATTATTTCGTTTTCTGAAATTTTCCGATATAATAGTCACGATATATAAAAGGATGGAGGAGATTTTGTGCTAAAGAAGTTTTTTTCATTTTATAAACCACATAAACGATTATTCGTTATCGATTTTAGTAGCGCGGTATTTGTCGCCATCCTAGAGCTTGCTTTTCCTATAGCAGTGCAACGGTTTATCGATGTATTATTGCCTACAGGCGATTGGAATATGATTGTACGAGTTAGTATTTTGTTGCTACTTGTATATATGTTGAGCACTTTTCTAAACTATGTAGTGAGTTATTTAGGTCATAAGCTCGGTATTAATATCGAAACCGATATGCGTCAGCAATTATTCACTCATGTGCAACGGCAATCATTCCGTTTTTTTGATAATACAAAAACCGGACATATTATGAGTCGCATTACGAATGACTTATTTGATATTGGTGAACTAGCCCATCATGGACCGGAGGATTTATTCATCGCAATTATGACGCTTATTGGTGCGTTTGTGATTATGTTCAATATCAATCCGGAGCTTGCGATTATCGCAATCGTTATGGTTCCAATCCTATCCATTGTTGCAACTTACGGAAATATTATGATGAATAGAGCATGGAAGAACATGTTCGGGAAAATAGCAGATGTAAATGCCCGTGTCGAAGATAGTGTATCCGGTGTACGTGTAGTCCAATCATTTACAAATGAAAAATTTGAAATCGCTCGTTTCAAAGAAGATAATGGGCAATTTCGACTAGCCAAACTACGCGCTTATAAAGTAATGGCTGGTACTCATACAAGCATTTATATGATGACCCGCCTCGTGACATTAGTCGTACTTGTTGTAGGGTCTTGGTTTACATTTAAGGAAATGCTCTCACCTGGTGAACTTGTAAGCTTTATCCTGTATGTCAATGTGTTGATCAAACCAGTAGATAAAATTACTGCACTTCTGGAGCTATATCCGAAAGGAATGGCTGGATTTAAACGATTTTTGGATCTTATAGAGCAAGAGCCAGAGATTAAAGATCGACCAAATGCTTTAAGTGTTACACATTTAAATGGAAACATTGAGTTTGAGAACGTTAGCTTCCGATACGATCAGCATAAATCTGTATTAGAAGGCATTAACCTATCAATTAAAGCTGGAGAAACAGTTGCGTTTGTTGGTCCGTCTGGAGCAGGAAAAACAACTATTTGTTCACTTATTCCACGTTTTTATGATGTGAATGAAGGTGCAATTTCAATAGATGGTCTAAATATTCAGGACGTAACGATGCAATCGTTACGTGCTCAAATTGGCATTGTACAACAGGATGTATTCTTATTTACTGGCACAATTGAAGAAAACATTGCTTACGGTAAAAAGGATGCTTCTACTGAAGAAATTCGTGATGCAGCGAAAAAAGCCCATTTAGAAGACTTTATTGCTTCCCTTCCAGAAGGGTATGACACGCAAATCGGAGAAAGAGGGCTTAAATTATCAGGCGGACAAAAACAACGCTTAGCCATAGCTCGTATGTTCCTAAAAAACCCACCTATTTTAATATTGGACGAGGCTACCTCCGCACTTGATACGGAAACAGAGAAAATTATTCAAAAGTCATTAATGGAGCTTGCAGAAAATCGCACGACGCTTATTATTGCGCATCGACTTGCGACTATTCGGGATGCGGATCGAGTGTTAGTCGTAACCGAAGATGGGATTGCAGAAGATGGTTCGTACAATGAGTTAGTTGCACAAGATGGTATATTCGCTAGGCTTCATAATATACAGTTCCAGCAAGTTTAAAAAGGAAGCTTATCGCCTGGGCGATAAGCTTCCTTTTGTTATTCTTGTACGAAAACAAATTGTTGCAATCGATCATAGTCTGATTTTTTCAGTTCTACTTTTATAAGCGTTCCTTCTTCTTCATAAGAAGTTGACTTAACAGACGCGTGTTCATTTAAATAAGATACAAGATCCCCTCTGTCAAAAGGGATTAACATACTGCATACAACATAGTCTGCAAAAATATGTTTTTTAATCGTCTCCAGCAGTTCATCTAGACCTGCTCCTTCTTTCGCAGAAATCCAAATATTTTCTCCAGCAACGTAAGGGTATCTCAAATCTGCCAAGTCTGATTTATTGTATACATAAATCGTTCGAACATCTTCCACTCCAACAGCGAGCAACGTTTCATTTGTAACATCCATCATATAACGGTGTTCTGGATTTGATACGTCTACTACATGGAGCAGTAAGCTCGCATCTCGTGCTTCTTCCAATGTGGAACGGAATGCTTTCACTAGGTGATGCGGTAGCTTACTAACAAATCCAACCGTGTCTGTTAATAAAAACTCTTTTTGGTCGGACAACTTAATCTGACGAACGGAAGTCTCAAGCGTAGCAAATAACATGTCCTTCTCAAATACTTGTTTAGAATCCGCTTGCCCAACTTTATGGAGCAATTGATTCATAATGGTGGACTTACCAGCATTTGTGTATCCTACTAATGATACGACTGGAATCGCATTTTTCTTTCGCTGTTTACGTTGTGTTTCTCGCTGGTATTTGACATGCTCCAACTCTCGTTTTAACTTAGCAATTTGGTCTTCAATTTTACGTCTATCTAGCTCTAGCTTCGTTTCCCCAGCACCACGGTTTTTAAAACCGCCGCCTGTCCCTCCTCCTTGACGACCTAGCGATGCCCGGAGCCCGACTAATCGTGGCAACATATATTGAAGCTGTGCTAATTCTACTTGCATTTGCGCTTCGCTCGACTTTGCACGACGAGCAAAAATGTCCAAAATGAGCATCGTTCGATCGATTACTTTACATTCTAAATCTCTTTCTAAATTTCGAATCTGCGAGGGTGTTAGTTCATCATTAAAAATAACAAGATTGGCACCAGCTTCGTCGTAAAAGTTTTTAATCTCTTCCACTTTGCCTGTACCGACATAATGGGAATTCGTTACCCGTTCTAGATTTTGCGTAACTTCACCTACTACTTCCACATTCAGCGCTTCTGCTAAATTGTGCAATTCTTCTAATCCGTATTCAAAATGCTCATCATGTTGCAAATTAACCGCAACAATGATTGCCTTTTCTATAAATTCTTCCAAAAATAATTCCTCCTCTTAGTGGAAGTGATACATTGCCTGTTCATATAGAAGCTTTTCATTATTCTTGAATCCTTCTATATGAACTACTGCTAGCCTTTCTCTCGTTCCCTTTTCTAAGGGTTTGAAGACTAATTTTGTATTTCTAAGTAATAATATGTGTTCATCTTCCTCTACTAAATCAAAATATCTTTTCCACTTATTCATTATTTCCCGTGGATGATGCACATGAAACTCACAGGCTGAAATGCTTAATTGTAAATTACTTTCGTTAATTGTGCCATCTTCTTGAAGTAATTGATAGCGATCTTCATCACTTTCCTCCCATTCGATGAAAAATGGGGTAGGCAATGCATCGCTTATTTCTTCTTTCACAAATAGCATCTTCCATTTACGTATCAGACCACTCGTTGTTTTTCTTTCAGCATGTAAAACTCCAGAGGTTTCTATACCTTTATCTTCTAGTTGTTGGCATAGTTCGTCAATTGTCGTCGTACGAATACAAATGGTTCCAAACCCAGGGGCTGTGGTCAAATCATGCAACAATAGATTAATTAATGGATGGTTCGCATTTTCGGCAATTTCCTTATGTTCAAGTGCTAACCACTCTATATAACTAGTGTTTGTGGATAAAAGCGCATTATATGTACCCCAATATGTATGCTGACCTCCCATAACTGCATGGAGACCTTTGTTGCTCCAATACGTCGCTACTTGACTCGGCGCCTTTGTTACGTGATGAACGATATGATCTAAATACATTTTAACAATCCTTTCCTATTTTAGTTGAATGAAAACGTGTAAAACAAAAGAGATGACTTAGAAATATGTCATCTCTTTGTCGATTTCCCGGGAAATATCTTACACGAAGACTTTTTCTTTCGACATTTCACGAAGTAGGAACTTTTGAATTTTACCGGATGCTGTCATTGGGTATGCATCGATAAACTCAATGTATTTCGGAATTTTATGATGTGATATTTTCCCTTTACAGTACTCCTTTAGTTCTTCTGCCTCTAAGCATTCGCCTGTTTTTAGAATAACCCACGCCATAAGCTCCTCTCCGTATTTCGGGTCGGGAACGCCAACTACTTGTACATCTTGAATAGCAGGGTGCTGATATAAAAATTCCTCTACTTCTTTTGGATAAATATTTTCCCCACCACGAATAACCATGTCTTTCATACGACCTGTTATATCAATATACCCTTCCTCATCCATAACCGCGATATCGCCAGTATGTAGCCACCCTTCTGCATCAATCGCAAATTTTGTCGCTTCTTCATTTTTATAATAACCTTTCATCACTAGATAACCTCTTGTACATAGCTCACCCGGCACTCCTGCTGGTGTATCTTCTCCAGTTACCGGATCGATAATTTTCACTTCTACTCCCGGATGTGCTTTCCCAACAGTGGATACACGTTTCTCAATCGCATCGTCCGTTTTCGTTTGGGTAATTACAGGAGAAGATTCTGTTTGCCCATATGCAATTGTAATTTCGGACAAGCCCATATCTCCCATTACCCTTTTCATCACTTCAATTGGACAAATGGAACCCGCCATAATTCCGGTACGCAAGGACTTAAGATTGAACTGAGCAAAATCTGGATGGTTTAACTCGGCTATAAACATGGTTGGTACGCCATGTAATGCTGTGCATTTTTCGTCCTGCACCATTTGTAATACTTTTTCCGCATTAAACTGTTCGATGATGACCATTGTTGTTCCATGAGTTACCGATGCAATTGTTCCCATGACACATCCGAAGCAATGAAAAAATGGTACTGGGATACATAATCGGTCATTTTCTGTGAGATGTATATAATCTCCAACAAGTTGTCCATTATTCACCACGTTCTTATGCGTTAGCATAACCCCTTTTGGAAATCCTGTTGTACCAGACGTATACTGCATATTAATGACATCTTCATTATGAAGTGCATTCAAACGTTGCGATAGCGTTTCATCAGATACTTTTTCTGCATGAGCTAGTAACTCAGACCAGTTATAAACTCCAGGGTATTCATTGTCACTCATGACAATGATACGTTTAAAATGCGGCAATTTCTCGGATTGGATTTTACCTTTTTCTGAGCCTTCGATTTCTGGGCAAACAGCACGTATAATGTCCAGATAGGATGTCCCTTTATATGACTCACATAAGATAAGCGTCGTTGCATCGGACTGTTGCAGTAAATACTCCAACTCTTTTTCCTGATAATTTGTATTAACAGTTACAAGAACAGCTCCCATTTTTCCTGTTGCAAACTGACTTAATAACCACTCTCTTTTGTTATCAGACCAGATCGCAACATGCTCCCCTTTTTGAATGCCCATACCAATGAATGCTTTTGCTAGTTCGTCCGTTTCTTCGTCAAATTCTCTATATGTTTTTCGAATACCATGCTCAGGATATACGTATGCTTCTGTTTCAGGAAACTTTCTCGCTGTTTCTTTTACAATTTGTCCAACAGTTTTTTCGTTTAACAAACAAATCTCCCCTTACTTGAGTGTTATTTCTTCCCCCTATTATTCTATCATAAAATTCTGACAAAATAGACTTTTTTATGACTAATTGACTTAATGCTAAAACGTGATAAAATCCTAATTACTTCGCCACTTCAAAGCGTTGAAGCGCGAAAGTGTTTTAATTTATTTTATTTAGGAGGATTTACTATGTTTCGAATTCGCTCGACAATTACACCTTCTTTTTTAGAAGCTGTTCTCATTACATTTATGATTATTGCATTAATGGCAGTTTGTATTGTTCAATTTGATGCAGTTCCACATATGCCGATTGTACTGGCGATTTTACTACTGATCACTTATGGGTTATTTAAAAGAGTACCTTTCAAGAAGTTAGAGGAAGGGCTTGTTGAAGGATCGAAAGCCGGACTTGGGGCAATTTTCATCTTCTTCTTTATAGGTATATTAATAAGTAGTTGGATGATGGGAGGAACTATTCCTACACTTATCTACTTAGGTTTCCAATTTATCACTCCACACTTTTTCTTTGCGATTGTATTTATTGTTACATGTATTGTTGGATTGTCTATTGGGAGCTCCTTAACAACGGTAGCAACAGTTGGTGTAGCATTTATTGGGATGGCAAGCGCGATGGATACTTCATTGGCTATTACAGCTGGCGCAATTGTGTCAGGCGCTTTTTTCGGAGATAAAATGTCTCCGTTATCTGATACGACAAACCTTGCATCTGCCATTGTTCAAGTGGATTTATTTGAACATATTCGCAATATGGGGTGGACGACGATTCCGGCGTTTTTTATATCGCTTGTTGGATATGCGATCTTATCTCCTAATAAAGAAATCCAAGAGCTAGATCAAATTAATGCCTTTCAAGAAGGACTCCTTCAAACAGGTATGGTCCACTGGTATACATTACTTCCAATAGTTTTACTCTTGATACTTTCTATTAAAAAAGTGCCTGCGATTATCGCTTTAGCTCTAACTTCCATTGCAGCTATTTGTGTTTCTTATTTTTTTCAATATACGCCTTTCGGGGAAGTACTGAATATATTGTTTAATGGTTATGTATCTAGCACTGGAATTGAAGCGGTTGACTTGCTGCTTACACGCGGTGGTATGAATAGCATGTTATTTACAATAGGGCTTGTCATACTTGCATTAAGTATGGGGGGACTTCTATTTACATTAGGCATTGTACAAAGTTTACTTTCAAAAGTGGAAAGTTTATTGAAAAGCGTAGGATCTGTCATTACAGCGGCAGCATTTACAGGCATTGGCGTGAACACGTTAATAGGCGAGCAATATTTATCTATATTACTGACAGGAGAATCATTTCAAGCACAATTTAAAAAAGTGGGACTAGCTAATAAAAACTTAGCACGTGTCATGGAAGACGCAGGTACAGTTGTGAATCCGCTCGTTCCTTGGAGCGTATGCGGGATATTTATCACTAATGTGTTAGCTGTTTCAACGATTGACTACTTGCCATTCGCGTTTTTCTGCTTGTTAAGCCCAATCCTTACGATATTGTTTGGACTGACTGGCAAAACACTTACCTACTTGAAGTGAATTCCATTTTTTTCCTATTACAACTAAGTCTACGATTTTTACAACTAAACTATCTCAAATTACAACTAAAGGGCTCGATTTTCCAACTAACCTAAAATATCACCTATGTGTTACACTATTTCCAAGTATATTACGGAAAAAGAAGGCGAATTATATGGAATTTCAAGAAATGAAAGCATATCTAATAGATCAAATTGTAAACAAGCAATTGGTTGCCGCAACAATCAGTCAGCCACGAGCAAAGTCCAATGAAGTAAAGCGTGTAAAACTAAAACCAATTGAAATAAAAAATATGTATCATATTCAACTAGAATATCAATACGAGCGCATTTTAAAGCATGAAAATGTACCATTAGAAAGTTTTGCGGAAACACTAGATGATCTGTTGGAGCAATTCCGTCAAGTCCATGCAGATTTCACAAGGGAAAAAGTACAAGTCCAACTTTCCAAGAAAAACAAAGTAATGTGGAAATCGGAGAAAACGGATGATGCAAAACAAGTGAATCTATCACATAATCGTAAAAAGAATTATTTGTTAGATGAAAATAAATCCTACCCTTTCCTTATTCGTTTAGGCGTGCAAACCGAGGAAGGAAAAGTAAAAAAACAAAAGTATGATAAATTCAAGCAAATTAATCGTTTTGTGGAATTTATCGACGATGCACTTGCCCATTTACCAAAGAATAAACCAGTGCGAATTCTCGATTTTGGATCTGGGAAATCGTATTTAACATTTGCGCTTTATCATTATTTAAAAGTCGAAAAAGGACTCGATATTCGAGTAACTGGTCTGGATTTGAAAAAAGAAGTCATCGAGGAATGTGCGAAGATTGCAGAGGATTTAGGTTATGATCAGCTCGAGTTTTTAGTTGGCGATATTAATGATTACAATGATGAAACCGCTGTGGATATGGTTGTCACACTGCACGCTTGCGATGTTGCGACAGATATGGCGATTGCACGTGCAGTTAAATGGGGAGCGAGTGTTATTTTAAGTGTCCCTTGCTGCCAACACGAATTGAATAGACAACTTCAAGCCCCTGGACTAGACATCATGTTAAAACATGGACTTATTAAAGAACGTTTTGCCGCGCTCGCTACAGATTCGATCCGAGCGGAAATTTTGAATATGGTCGGCTATGAGGCACAATTAGTCGAGTTTATCGACATGGAAAATACCCCGAAAAACATTTTGATACGTGCTTATAAGAACAGGAAAAAAGTGACTGCCGAACAACTGGAAGATTATAAACAATTTAAACAGTTGCTAAATGCAGAGCCGTTTTTGGAGAATGAATTGAAGGAATTGATGCATGGTTCCTTGGATAGGAGTAGACAATGAAAGAGCCTACACTAAAAAAAGTAGCGTATGGTGTAGCAATGGCCATCGCTATCATCCTTGTACATTTTATCGATGTGCGTGTATATAATATGTCCCCTATCTTCGCTTTGCTTTTAGCAATTGTCATCACCTTTTTGGGGATAAAATTCATCAACAAATCGGAGAAATTTGATAAAAAGATTTCAAGAATGCAGTACAGCTTACTTAATACAGTAGTTGTACTCGTTCTATTCATTGCTTATTTTGCAATTACACAATAAAAGGTCGTCCCCAATGGGACGACCTTTTTTATAACTCTTGTCTTAATGCTTGAATCACATCAATTTTCGTTGCTTTTCGTGCTGGTCTCCATCCCGAAATCATTGCAACCCCGATACTAATGATCGATGCAACAACCACAAGCTGCCATGGGATTAACGAAAAGGTCATCGATAAATCTTGGAACTCGTCCTCTCCTAGAGCTGCTCCTACTACCATCGGCAATATCCAGTTTGCGAGATAACTTACCGCATATGAAATGATAACTGCTAACACTGTCCCAATTACACCAATCCATGCACTTTCCATCAAAAATAAACGCTGGATCAGTTTAGGACTTGCGCCAATTGCTTTCAACACACCGATTTCACGCGTTCTTTCCGTTACTGCCATCGTCATTGTGTTAAAAATACCGATTGATGCGATTAACACTGCGATTGTCCCAACGAAGATAAGTCCAATTTTGAATGCCATGAAAAAGACATCTAACTGCTCTAATTGCTCTGAAACGGAATACACACTATAACCCATTTCTTTTAACTCTTCTGTTACCGTTTTAACATGCTCTAAGCTAGAAGTATAGATTTTCGTGCTTGAGTAGAATAAATCAATATTCTCACCTTCCACATTCGCATCGTACACTTCTTGAAACTTGTCCTTCCATGATTCATCAAATAACATATTCGTATCGACAAGCCAATCCTTTGCTGGTTTCTCTGTTATTCCTACAATCGTAAAATCCCATGTTTCTGGGAAGGCTTCTTCCGATTCATAAGATTGAAGAGACATGGAAACTGTTTTTCCGATTAAAGACTCTTTGAAGCCTCCTATAGGTTCAGCATCTTCCTCCGTACTTTGCTCCATTGCTTTTCGTTCCTCATCAGTCAACAAATTTTCCGCAAACTGGTAACCTACAACGATTTCATTATCCTTTGTAGGCATACGCCCTTCGGATAGTTTGAGGTTTGATTTTTCTTCTTCTACAAAGTTAGTAAGTAGTGTAGCCCCTTCAATCGAGCGATCTCCTAATTGAGAAACTGCCATAGCGCCAATGCGTGTTCTTTGCACAATTGCATCTACATACTCCACGTTACTAATCTTAGAAATTTCAAGTTCTTCTCCGTCATTTGTATACACTTCTACTTCGGTAATGGCTTGATCTTCTAATATTTCTTTACGCATCGTATCTCGTATGCCAAATCCGATGGAAGCAAGTACGATTAAAAATGCGCAACCCATCGTTGCGGCAAGTACGGTCATAAATACGCGTAATTTGTTTTTCTTTATATGCTGGCGCACAAAATCGACTTGGTCTTTAAATAGCATTATCTATATCTCCTCTCATTAATTCCCCATCACGCATTTTGAATTTACGGTGAGCGATGCTCGCAACTTCCTCGTCATGCGTAATAATAACGAATGTTACGCCAAGCGTTTGATTGAGATCTTGTATTAACAACAAAATATCCTGTTCTGTTTCTGAATCTAAACTACCTGTTGGCTCATCTGCAAATAGAATTGGAGGGTTTGTAATAAGTGCTCGTGCAATACTAACCCGTTGCTGTTGTCCCCCTGATAGTTCATTTGGGTAATGATCCGTAACTTCTTCTAGTCCTACTTTTTTCAATAATTGTTGCACGCTTTTTTTTCTTTTTTTCGATGCTACTCCTTTTAGTTTCAAAGGTAATTCAACATTTTCGAATGCAGATAATCCTGGCATGAGTTGAAAGTTTTGAAAGATAAAACCGAAATTATCTACTCGGAACTGCGCTCTTTCGGTTTCATTTAAAAATGCCGTTTCTTGCCCGTTCACCGCTATCGAGCCTTGTTCTGGACTCATAAAGCCTGCTATGGTGTGAAGTAATGTGGACTTGCCAGATCCACTTTTGCCAACGATCGCCACTATTTCACCTTTTTCCACTTCAAAGGATAATCCCTTTAAAACAGGAACTTTCTTTTCCTTACCTTTTTTCCCTATTAGAAATGTATGGTTAACGTTCTGTACTTGTATCATTTACTTTCTCCTTCCGTTTGCTACTTTAGTTAGTGTATAATTTGTTTCTTAACATTTTAGAAGGATAAAAATGAAGAATTTCTTAAGAAATATTTGATTGTCACTCAAACTTTCCAAAACACTTGCCCGTCTAATCATTGAAACGTAATCGCGGTACGGGAAAAAGGAGTTCATATATGTCATGACGAAAAATGAAAAATTTCAACTTGTTGAAAACTACATAGTAGAAAACCAAAACGATTATTATCGACTAGCTTTCAGTTATGTAAAAAACAAGGAAAATGCGTTAGATATTATACAAGACAGCATTTTAAAAGCATTAAAATCCATTGATAACTTGGAAGAAACCCAATATATAAGAACTTGGTTTTATCGAATCGTTATTAATACATCTCTCGATTTTATCCGAAAGCATGGACGTATGCAGGCATGGGACGATGATATGCTTCATTCAATTTTGCCGGAGCAACATGATTTAGAAAAAGACTATGATTTATATGAAGCAATTGATCATTTGAGAGAGCCATATAAAACCATTATTGTATTACGTTATTTGGAGGATTTGAAAATTGATGAAATAGCAGAAATACAGAACGAAAATCCAAATACGATCAAGACAAGAATTTACTCCGCTTTAAAAAAATTACGAGTAAATATGGAAAAGAAGGTGGAAGCATGAAGAAATTGCAAGATGCCAAAAAGAAATATGAAGAGATTGAAATACCTAGCGAGCTAAAAAGTGTAGTAGCAAACTCCATTCAACAAGCTAAAAGAAAGCAGAGGAAACCTTTCAAACAATTGGGAATTGGCTTCGTTGCTGCTGCAGCTCTATTTGTTGCAAGTGTTAATATGAGCCCCGCCCTAGCACAATCGCTTTCAACGGTTCCTATGCTTAGTTCAATCGTACAAGTAGTGACTTTTCAAGACTTTAAGGTTGCAGAGGACACATATAGTGCGGATTTAAAAACGCCAAAAGTAACTGGACTCGAAAATAAAGAATTAGAAAATATGCTAAACGAGAAATATATTAAAGAAAACGAAGCGCTATATGAAGGCTTCCAACAAGAGATGGAAGTACTAAAAGAGGCTGGTGGGGGGCATTTAGGCGTTGCATCTACGTATGAAATAGTAACAGATACGGACGATATACTTTCCATTAGTCGCTATGAAGTGAATGCAGCTGGGTCATCTTTTACAACAATGCGTACAGATACAATCGATAAGAAAAATGAAATTCTTATCACCTTGCCGAGCTTGTTTAAAGATGATGCATATATCGAAGCGATTTCGACTTATATTAAGGAAGAAATGGTTAGACAAATGGCAGCAGATGAAAATGTGAGGTATTGGATTGCAAGTGAAGAAGAGATTGGTTTTGAAGCAATTCGCCCGGACCAAACTTTCTCGATTACAGCTAATCATAAGTTAACCATTTCTTTCGATAAATATGAAGTGGCACCTGGGTCTAGTGGGGTTATTACGTTTGAAATTCCAACAGATGTTATAAAAGAATATTTAATAAGTAATTACTATATAAAATGATGACAGGCGCATAATTGGATTCGACTCGTTGACTATCCTATTATAATCTTTACTCAAAACAGCTCCTTCTCACAAACTTGTGAGAAGGAGCTGTTTTTGCTAGTTAAGATGGCATTCGTGTTTTAGTTGGTACTGCATAACCTTCTTTATAAGCTTCGTCAATTGCGTTTCGAATTTCTACTAATGACTTACCTTCTTGTACCATTTTAATAGAAGTGACAGCAGTTTCTAAGCAAGCTGCGCAACGTGTTCCGTGGTCATCCCACACAACTTCTCCGTTTTCTTTTATCTCGTGAACGAAACAGTTAAAGTTATCCCTATGTCCTGCACTATCACCGCAACCGCAGTAACAAGGCATCCACTTCAACACATCATGCGATTTTGCTGCCGCTTGATAAACAAGTTGCATATCTTCTGACTGATTGTCTAAAAATGTTGGCATCACTTCTGTTGATGCTGTCGTTTCATGGATATCGCCATTTGCTAAATGTGAAATATGGTCTTTATGATGATCTTCATGCTCTTCATGATTTTCTTCCGTTGCTTTCTGCCCACATGCTGAAAGCACTAATATGGAAATGATGCATATAAATAGTATTTTTTTCATGTTAGAGAATTCCTCTTCGATTTAAATCATTTTTTCTGGGCGGACAATTTCATCGAACTTTTCAGCAGTTAATAAATCAAGCGCTACTGCTGCTTCTTTCAATGTCGTGCCATTTTTATGTGCATGCTTCGCAATTTTCGCTGCATTTTCATAGCCTATATACGGATTTAATGCAGTCACTAGCATAAGCGAATTGTTTACATGGTGTTCGATCGTTTCTAGGTTTGGTTCAATTCCTACTGCACAATTGTTGTTAAAGCTAATGATTGCATCGCTTAGTAATCCAACTGATTGAAGGAAATTGTGAATGATTACTGGTTTAAAAACATTCAACTGATAATTTCCTTGACTCGCTGCAAAACTTATCGTTGTGTCATTACCCATTACTTGGGCAACAACCATTGTCATTGCTTCACTTTGCGTTGGATTTACTTTACCCGGCATAATGGAGCTTCCTGGTTCATTTTCCGGAATAGAGATTTCCCCGATACCCGAGCGTGGACCACTTGCAAGTAAGCGAACATCATTGGCGATTTTCATTAAGTCTGCAGCAAGTGCTTTTACTGCCCCGTGCACATACACAACATCGTCATAGCTTGTTAAAGAGTGGAATTTATTTTTTGCAGAAGTAAATTCAATTCCTAACGCTTTTGAAATCTCGGCTGCAACTAAATCACCAAATTCTTTTGGAGCATTTAGCCCTGTACCTACTGCTGTACCACCAATTGCAAGTTCTTTCATGTCTTGCACACTTTGAGTAATCATTTTATCTGATTTTTCTAGCATACGATGCCATCCGCTAAACTCTTGTCCTAGTGAAAGAGGCGTTGCGTCTTGCAAGTGCGTACGTCCGATTTTCACAATGTCCATGAATTTCTCAGATTTCTTACCAAGTGTTTCTTTTAATACATCAATTGCTGGCAGTAGTTGTTTTTCTACAGCGAGTACTCCTGCAATATGTAAAGCTGTTGGGAATGTATCATTAGAGCTTTGAGATTTATTGACGTCATCATTTGGGTGAAGTCGTTCGTCGCTTCCTTGTTGTTCCAAAATTTGATTACCCCGGTGAGCGATGACTTCGTTTACATTCATATTGGATTGAGTACCGCTACCTGTCTGCCATACGACTAACGGAAAATGAGCATCTAGTTTTCCTGCTAGAATTTCATCTGCTGCTATTGCAATAGCATCTTTTTTACCTTCTGATAGATTTCCTAGAGAGTGACTAACTATTGCAGCAGATTTTTTTAATAGGGCAAGTCCATGGATAACACCAATTGGCATTTTTTCATTGCCAATTTTAAAGTTTTCTTTGGACCTTTGTGTTTGTGCACCCCAAAGACTTTCTTGCGGAACTTGAATTTCTCCCATAGAATCATGTTCAATACGATAAGACATTTTTCTCTCTCCTTTTTAATCCCATTTATTATTTTTTTCTTCTAGCATTTTCAAAAACTCATCCACTACAACCGGGTTAAATTGAGTGCCTTTTCCGTCTTTCATTTCTTGAATAGCTTCTTCGATCGTCATAGCGCCTCTATATACACGGTTCGTCGTCATGGCGTCGAACGCATCCACGACAGCAACAATAGAAGCTTCCAATGAAATTTCGCTCCCCATTAACCCATATGGATATCCTTTTCCATCATATCGTTCATGATGCTCTTCTACAATAAAAGCGGCTTTTCGTATTCGATCTATATGATGGTTTCTCATCAATTCCGCACCTAAAGTAGTGTGCATTTTGATGACTTTCCATTCTGCGTTTGTCAGTTTACTTGGTTTGTTTAAAACTTCTAGTGGAATAGCTAGTTTTCCTATGTCGTGAAAATAAGAACCAATACTGATAACAGCTAAACTTTCTTGAGGACTAATTCGTTTCCATAGTTCAATAGAGTAATCTCTAATACGGGCACAATGATGGTAGGTATATCCATCCACTTCTTGTATTTTTCGTGCATCCCGCTGAATAATTTCTCTTTCAGTAAAGCTTCGCTCGAAAACGAAAGAAGTCATTTCAAACAGGATTTCCACCGTTTCTTTTGCATAACAAGTGTGAACTGCATGATCCATACTTGCATCAATGACATCACCAGGATATAAAATAATTTTATCTCCATCTTTATCTATCTCTAACTCGCCAAATAGAATTGTATACTTTTCTGTATATTCAACATGATCGTTTGGATGATAATTGATCCAAGAGGTGCTCCCGGGAAATAAAGTATATAAGGAGTATGTAATACCATTTGCACTCCCTATGTAAGTCGTCACAGATTTATCTGTCACAACTTTTGGCAAATGCATCTTTTGTTTGAGATCCTGCAACTGTTTAATTGTTAGCATGCTATTTGCCTCCATTCATTTGACAATATCCCACATAATATATATATATTATATAGTTTATTTAGAATAAATGAAATATGACGAAAAAAGCTCAGAATAATTTTCTGAACTTTTTTCCTTTAGATGCTATTCAGCTATCTGATCATTGGACTTTTTTACTTCTTCCGTCAGTTGTTCGATACTTGGTCGAATATTCCCTTTACCAGAGTAGTTTTCAAGCATTTCTTTTACATCGATTCCCGATGAAGCTTTTAACGTTTCTTGTAAGGTAGACATTAAGTTAGTTGCATAAGAAGTCACCTTATTTGCACCGCCACCTTCTCCACTTCCAGTATCGACTACCGTAATTTTGTCGATATTAGAAAGTGGACTCGCAATTTGTTTTGCATATTCCGGTAACATATGGACAATCATATCTAGAACCGCTGCTTGACCGTACATATCAAATGCTTCGGCAATTTTGCGTTTTGCTTCGGCTTCGGCGAGACCCTTTAGGCGAATAATATCTGCTTCAGATTCCCCTTGTGCTCTTTGGGAATCGGCTTTTGCAAGACCATCTAAGCGGACTTTTTCTGCATCGGCTTTCGCTTTTGCTTCAATTCGATACTTTTCAGCGTCGGCTTCGGCAATTTCGCGGGATTTAGAAGCTGCTGCATTTTGTTCAATTGCATAACGATCAGCATCTGCTTTTTTCTTTACTTCGGAATCATATTGTCTCTCACGACGTAATATTTCTTTTTCTTCTAGCTCAATTTGTTTTTGACGCTCAATAATTTGTATTTGCATTTCTTGCTCTGTTACTTCCTGTTTCGAGCGTGCGGTTTCCAGTTCGTATGCTTGGTCGGCACGTGCTTTTGCAATATCTTGTTCGCGACGGTATTCCGCCACTTTCAGTTGATTGTCTTTTTCTGCTTCTGCAATTTCAGTTGCGCGTTCAATCTCAGCACGCTGCGCATCTTTGGAAGCTTCGGCACGTTTAATACGTGTTTCTTTTTCTGCTTCCGCTGTTGCAATATCTGCATCTCTTTTCACTTGTGCAATTCTTGGTCTACCTAACGAATCTAAGTAACCATTTTTATCACGAACATCCTTAATTGTAAAAGAAACGATGACTAATCCCATTTTAGCTAAATCTTGTGATGCAACTCGTTGTACTTCTTGTGAGAATTTGTCCCGGTTTTTATAAATTTCTTCTACTGTCATGGATCCTAAAATGGAGCGTAGATGACCTTCTAATACTTCTTTTGCTTCATTCTCACGATCTTGTTTTGATTTACCTAGAAATTGTTCTGCTGCAGTTGCAATTTCCGAAATAGAGCCACCAATTTTTATAATTGCCGTTCCATCCGCCATCACAGGTACACCTTGCTCTGTGTATACTTCAGGTGTCGTAACTTCCAGCTTACTTGATAAAAGACTTAGTGGTACTCCTTGTTGAAACACCGGAAATACGAAAGTTCCTCCACCGCGAATTATTTTAATACGGTTTCCTGAATCGTCCGTATGTACGTTTTTAGATCCTAAATAACTACCTGTTACGATTAGCGCTTCGTCTGGACCAACAGTTCGGTATTTCGTAATATATACTGCAAGTACAACGATCAAAACAAAAACAACAATTCCAATTACGATTAACAATCCCATATCCATCATTTTATATTCCCCCTAATATTATTTTAAAGGCTCATATTCTTTTACAAAAAATGTACCGTCTTCCACATCAATTATTAACACCCGTTTATCATAATCTATCTCTTCTCGGTCATATCCTGTTGCCCTTTTCGAAACGATTCCATTCACTGTTTCAATCACTATTTCTCCAAAACCATCCATCGGAATTGGTACAATTACTCGTGCAACTTGGCCTTGCAGTGACTCATTTGTATAAGCTGTCGAAACTTCGGCAGAAGCTAATGGAACAAGCACAAAGAAATATAATAAAAATGTAATAATGCTCGAAACTACAATTGCTACTATAATAATTAGTTCTTCGTTCCAGTTCGTTAATTTTAATAGGATAAACCCGGTTGCACAGATAAATAATAAGAAAGTAAGTACAGTCGTGGGATTTAAAATTCCACTATCCATCCCATCAATTGCATCTGCAAACAACACATATAAAATCGTGATTAAACCAATAGCGATTAACCCATACAAGAAGATTTGCTCTATTTTCCTCACCCCTTTCTCTTTTGTATTTTTATAATCTTATATACGGGATAACTCACGGAAAGTTTCATATTTTTTAATTTTTATAAATACTCAAATTCAATTCGATAAAAAGCGCTTTCATTCAACAATTTCTATCCTTATTTCAGGTAGTAATGTTACAGCATTGTAAATTTTGATAATAAAACGTAAAAAGTGTGTAGGTTTTGTAATTTTTTTGGTATGCTATTTGAGGAAAAACGTTGAAAAATAAACTTTAAAGTCCAGGAGGCTTTTTTATGATTGGTTCAAAAAAAACAGATCCTTTTTTCGCATCATTGTTAAATATCGCTAAAAATGTGCAAGAAGCAACGCACTATGCAGATGACTTCCGTATTCAATCGATTTCAGATTTAAAGGAAATCAGTGTTCATGTCAAAAACTATGAGACAGCAGGAGACAAATTAATTCATGAGTTGATTGTCATGCTGAACAAATCGTTTATGACTCCTATTGAACGAGAAGACATTTTACAATTAGCCATTAGAATGGATGATATTCTAGATGGTATTGATGATTTTACAGCTAATTTAGAAATGTTCTCTCTTCTTGAAATCGATGACTCTATGCGTACGTTTTTGGGATATATTGTAAAAAGTACGGATGAAATCGTAAAAGCAATGGAACTGCTTGCACAGAAGAAACTACTTAAAATGCATGAACATTCAGTTCTTATTAAAGATTATGAACGTAAATGTGATGAAGTACTTCGTTCATCGATTAAACAACTGTTTTTAAAGGAAAAAGACCCGATTCGAATTATTCAATTTAAAGATATATATGAAAAACTAGAAGAAGTTGCAGATTATTGTCAAAACGTAGCTACTACGATTGAAGCAATTATCATGCGAAATGCGTAGGAGCACGTCTTATGGATTCTATTTTAATTCTTACAATTCTTGTTGTCGTTTTTGCTTTAGCCTTCGATTTCATAAACGGTTTTCATGATACGGCTAACGCTATTGCAACTTCAGTTTCAACAAGAGCGTTAAAACCAAGAGTTGCGGTATTAATGGCCGCTACTATGAACTTTGTTGGAGCGCTTACTTTTACCGGAGTTGCAAAAACAATTACAAAGGATATCGTTGATCCATTCTTATTACAAAATGGTTCCCTAATTATTTTAGCCGCTTTACTTTCCGCTATTATATGGAACTTATTAACTTGGTATTTCGGTATCCCTTCCAGTTCTTCACATACTTTAATCGGTTCTATCGCCGGTGCCGCTGTATCTGCTGCTGGATTTGCGATTTTGAACTGGGAAGGATTTATTAAGATCCTTCAAGCACTAATCATTTCACCATTTTTAGCGCTAGCAGTTGGATTTTTAATGATGTCTTTATTCAAAGTAATTTTTAAAAAGACAAGCTTACATGGGACAAATAAAGGATTCCGTATATTTCAAATTGGGACTGCCGCTTTACAATCGTTTACACACGGTACAAATGATGCGCAAAAAGCAATGGGGATTATTACAATGGCTTTAATCGCAGCGCAATTACAGACTACGGATGATATCCAGATGTGGGTACGAATTGCCGCAGCTACTGCTATGGGGATAGGTACATCCATTGGAGGTTATAAAATCATTAAAACAGTTGGCGGTAAAATTATGAAGATCCGTCCTATTAACGGGGCGGCCGCTGATTTGTCATCTGCCATGATTATTTTTGGAGCAACAACTATTCATTTACCAGTTTCCACGACACATGTTATTTCTTCCGCTATTATGGGAGTTGGAACTGCCCAACGTGCGAAAGGTGTTAAATGGGGCGTTGCGAAAAAAATCGTTCTAACTTGGATTATTACGTTACCGATTTCTGCTGTATTAGCAGCAGTTATTTTCCAAATACTGAACTTGTTCTTTTAAGTAGAAAACCTCGTCCGAATGGCGAGGTTTTTTTGTTTCGTTTATTCTTTTATGATCAAACCGAGTGATTTTGCAAATCCAATTGCTTGTTCAGTCGATACTGTACAATCCGCAAGATTTTCCATCGTAACAGTAAGTTGTTCATATGTGTTCGTGCTTAAATCTATTCCTTTTAAATCGGTCTCGGTGAAATTTGCACCGTCTAGTTCGCAATTTTCCAAACTGACTTTATCGAAGGATGCTTCTATAAAGTCAGCACGATTGATAACTGTCTGTTTAAATGCTACTTTTTTTAATTTAGAAAAACTCATACTCATATAATTTGCGATGGAGTCTTCTATCTTCACATCTGTTAGTTTACTTGCAGAAATATTCGTTCCTAATAGCTTGGAGTTGCTAATCTCTACTCGATGAAATACTGCATCTCCAAAATCTACATTGGACAAATCACATTTTTCAAACAAGCAGTCCACGAATTCGACTTGATGGAATCGAACCCCTTCCATGGAAACACCTTGGAAGTGAATTTGATCAAATATGATTTTATCTTCATACTCCTCTTCCAACTCCAAAAATGTTACGATCCCTTCTGATACGTAATAATCTTCTAAAAGTGCACTCTTTACATCCAGTTCAGGTAAAAAGCTACGTAGCTTTGGTGGAGTAATTTTCAATTAGGATCCTCCCTTTCTTTGTTCCTCTTATCTTAACATCATATTAGTATATTCTCTCTGCTTTTTAGTACAATAAAGAAAGTTATTTAGTATGAGGAGGAAACTTTATGCAATGGTTGTCTAATACAGTGACACGCTATTACAAAACGATATTGATCTGTTGGTTAGTACTTTTTATTGCTTTAGCGGTTCTTGCCATTCGTTTACCAAGTTTATTGGAAGGAGACGGGTTTAGTACGAACGGCGAGCATCAGCAGGTGATGGATGAACTTACGGAAACATTTGATCTTCCAGCGGAAACGTTATTTATTGTTTTTGATCGTACGACAGACGAAACGATCCGACATACTATATCCGAGATGGAAGATTTACAAATTGCTGAATCGATTCAGTCACCTTTAGATGATCCCTCACTTTATAAGGATCATGTTGCTTATGCGATGTTACATTTCAGTGGCGACACAGAGAATATGCCAGAAGTTGTGGATAAAATTCGCAACGCCATCGACGGAGAAAAAGGGGTTACGTTAACCGGAGGAGCTGCTATTAATAAAGATATTAACGCTGCCAGTCAAAAGGATTTAGCGAGTGCTGAAGCAATTGGACTACCAATTGCTATTATTGTACTACTTCTTGCTTTTGGTAGTGTAGTTGCTGCATTTGTCCCGCTAATAGTTGGTATCGTAACGGTTGTATCCACTTTTGGCGTCATGACTTTATTTAGTGAAACGATGAATTTATCGATATTCGTATTAAATATTATACCAATGCTTGGGCTTGCGTTAAGTATTGACTTTGCGCTCTTACTTATTAACCGCTATAAGGAAGAACGGTTAAAGCAATCTATTATAGATGCAGTTCAGACGTCTATCCAAACAGCCGGCCGCTCCATTATTTTCTCTGCAGTTTGTGTGTTCATCGGGTTAGGGGCGATGCTTGTCATGAAAGTAGAGATATTCCAAAACCTAGCACTTGGAGGAATGCTTGTTGTATTTATGGCGGTGCTAGCTTCTATTACGCTACTTCCTTCCCTCTTATTATTAATGAAAGATCGTATTAATAAGTGGACAATTATTCGAGTAAAGCCCGGTGCTTCGAATAGATGGCGTAACTTTGCTGCGTTTGTTATGAAGCGTCCTGTGGCATTAATCCTAGTAGCTTTAATCATTTTAGGGATTGGTATTATTCCTGTAAAGGATATGAAGTTAGCGATTCCACAAGTAGATTCATTGCCTATTTCCTATGATTCTCGCCAAGCTTATGAATTAATGGACAAAGAGTTCGGATTGGGAGAAAAATCGACTGTTTATATGATTGCAGAACGTAATGACGGTTGGGAAAATACAGATGGTTTAATGACCATGAAAAAACTAGAAGATGAATTGTTGGCTGATAAAAATGTTGATGCTGTCAATTCCATTTTTACTGCAAGTAATATTTCTACTGTTGAACAGTGGGAGCAAAGCATGGAGGTCCCAGAAGTAAAAGCTCAACTAACTCCTTTGTCAGAGTCGTTTGTGCAAGGAGATAAATTATTAATACCAGTAACACTTAACTTAAACGGCTCTTCTAGTGAAGCGCAAGACTG
The DNA here is from genome assembly GCF_044762745.1 of Psychrobacillus sp. NPDC096426. Taxonomy (NCBI): domain Bacteria; kingdom Bacillati; phylum Bacillota; class Bacilli; order Caryophanales; family Bacillaceae; genus Psychrobacillus; species Psychrobacillus sp. NPDC096426. The sequence continues at coordinate 108,005 of NZ_JBIWEX010000002.1, forward strand.
GGTTCGCACGTGGTCTGAAAAAGATGTCGGTGTTGACACTATGTTAGGTGGACGCCCTAAATTCAATCAAGAAATTTTCGATGAAATATTTAATAAAGTAGGGGCTCTCCTTGCGATTATTTTAGGATCCACTTTTATCATATTAATGATTGCTTTCCGTTCGATTTTAATTCCTTTGAAGGCAATTATTATGAATGTAATTGGGCTTTCCTCGACGTTTGGAATACTTGTTTACATATTCCAATATGGTCATTTCGGAATTGAAGCAACATCTATTGCGCTAATTATTCCGGTTATCGTATTTAGTCTCGTTTTCGGGCTAAGTATGGATTATGAAGTATTTTTAATTTCTCGTATTCAGGAGGAGTATTCGAAAAGTCTTAATAATACGGCAGCCACGATAGATGGGCTTACTTCCACTAGTAAAATTATTACGTCTGCTGCACTTATTATGATTGTGATCACCGGTGCCTTTGCTTTTACGGATGTGATGCCAGTGAAGCAAATAGGGCTCGGCATTGCGATTGCCGTTGCTATTGATGCATCGATTATCCGCTTACTATTGGTTCCAAGTTTGATGAAGCTATTCGGGAAATGGAATTGGTGGATGCCTTTTAGAAAAGGACCATATAAAACTAGTAAATGGCATTAAAAGTCGAAAAACCGCCAAGCAAAGTTAAACTTTGTTTGGCGGTTTTGTTATTCTTCCAAATATAACTTTTTCTTCATAATTACCAATAAAAAAGGATAGTTCACAATTTAGGAATAATGTGTCTTAAAGAATTTACCGCTAGGATTTCCGCTGCAGGGCGGACGCTTTCCGCGGGGGGAGCGATGAGCCTTCACCGCCGCTTGCGCGTACGTTGTGAAGTCTCATCTGTCTCACTTAATCCCGCCGAAGTCGCCGCCCTTCCGCTCCAATCCACGAAAATTGCTATCTAATCAGCTTCAACTCTTACAGTATATGGTTGAACGAGACAAAATCCACTGCGAACGCGACAAACCTGAAGAACCTATCCGTAGGACGCAGTATCCCTATATTACGCTCCATTGAAAAGTGGCTTAATTTTTCGGTAAAACCAATCTACAATTTATAATTTCCTATAGCATTAAAAAGTCCAATAAACCGGTTCATACCCGATTTATTGGACTCTGCACTCTGCATACCTTAAAAGTTGTTATTATACCAAGTTTTTGCAGCTTGTACTTCATCTTGTGTTAATTGATGTCCATATGAATGCCAATACAGCTCTACTTCTGCTCCGGCACCTTGTAGTAAATCACGTAATTCCTCTGATTCTGTTGCTGGGCACATATGGTCATTTTTCCCTGCACCGATAAACACAGGTGCACCTGTAAACGTTGGAAGTTCTACTCCGCGTCTAGGTACCATTGGATGATGCAAAATAGCACCTTTCAAGACGTTTTCATATTCGAATAAAAGATTAGCTGCAATATTCGCGCCGTTCGAATAGCCGATTGCTACTACATTGTCTCGATCAAATTCATAGTTATCTGCCGCTTCATCGAGGAATTTTTTTAATTCTTCTGTACGAAGCATTAAATCCTCCATATCAAATACACCTTCAGCTAACCGTTTGAAAAAACGCGGCATGCCATTTTCTAATACATTTCCTCGAACACTTAATATGTTAGCCGCTCCGTCTATTTCTTTTCCTAGCCCTACTAAATCATGCTCATTTCCACCTGTACCATGCAAAAGTAATAATGTAGGTTTAGACTGGTCATCACCTTTATAAAAAACATGCTTCATGTTAAAACTCCCTTTCAAATATCTCGAATTTGAGATAATTATAACGTGAATCATTTTCTTGGTCAAATAAAGAGATTCCCATTGCTTGAAAGCAATCCTTTCAATTTTTCCGGCTCATCTACACGTATTGCAAACTCCGTGACACTTTTTTTCATTCCCATAAATATCGTTGCTACTATAGGCTCATGAAGATGGATAACCACTTGCGGCTCTAATTTTTCAAAATCTTTATACATAAATTGCAACGTATCTTTACTAGGAAGTGTAGCTCCCCATTCAACTTCTTTAATCATAGACAGCGGTACAATAATCCGAGCCGTTAATCCTTGTGTAATGTATAGCTTGTCATTTTTAATTTCCAATGGATGTAACCTGGTTATTTGGATATCTGCCACAAAGAAGATGACAGTGTATATATTTAAAATGAGTAGAATGATTGATAATATCATTGATTTTTCGTGGAGCCACCAATGGAGCCCAATTGTTTCAATAACAATCGCATGTATGAGCATAATATTCATCGCAATTGCACTTGTTTTTTCATGCATGGACACTACACCACTGTGTCTAGCCGTTTTCTTTTTCCATGAAAGAAACGCATAATAGAACATTAAAAATTCAGAGATTAAAATGCGAATGAATACATTTTTTGTCGCTATTTTTTCAACCGAAGGTAGCAGACTATAAATAGGGTCTTCGTTCATTTCTTTCATTTGAATTCGTATTGCGGAAGTTTTTCGAATCACTACAAAAATAAGCGCTAGTTCTGCAAGTACAAGTATTCCTTCGACTGCAAGACCGGCATAAAGTACTCCTTTATAAGGTGCATACAGTTCAACTGGTACGATAAATCTTACAGTAACTAATCCTAAGACCATTAGAGCGATTGTCTGTTTGAAAGAAGTTTTAAATACAGCATAAACTAGTAGTGGTGCGACAATCGTTAAATCAATAAGCGACCCTATTACTACTCCACTTGTTAATTGGAGAGTTAAAAATTCTTGTACACCGGGTTGATACAAAAGAAAGTTTGTTGTAAGGACTAGAAGCAGAAAAGCTAATGCCAAATTGGCTTTTCGTGTTTTACGGTAAACCATTTATATTCCCCCTTTCTTTTATTATATCTATACGTTTTTTTAAACACTAGCGAATATTCTCAAAAGTATTACAATTTAACAACAACCCAAAAAGCTGCCCCGTAATTCACTATACGGGGCAGCTCTCCTTAATTTATATTTGTCTCGAACCCTTCCACAAAATCGATCCGATCGTTGTCAGTAGTAGGACGATCAAACCTAAAACAAATGGATAAATAATATGCACATCATATAATAACCCAGCAAGAAGTGGTCCAAGCACATTTCCAATACTCATATACGCATTATTCATACCCATTGCAAATCCTTGCTCTTTTCCTGCCAACTTCGATATGAGCGTTGTAAGCACTGGACGTAAAATAGAAGAGGAAAGGAAAATAATCATCGTTATAACGAAGAAAAATTCGTAGCTTGATATGACAATGGAAAGGAAAAAGCCAAAAGCTGCTACACCTAAAAAAATCCTCAATACATTTAATTCTCCAAAGCGACGTACAACCCAGTCAACAGCAACTAATTGTACAATCACGCTAACAATTCCAGTAGCTGTTACCATCCAGGCTATGTCTTGAGGAGAAGCACCAAATTCATTATCTACAAAAAGACCAAGAACGGATTCAAATGCCATTAATCCAAAGCTCATCACTAGTGTAATGACAAGTGGGATAAAATATGGCTTTTTAACTGATTGCATTATCTCTTTCACCATAGGTTCTGGTTTATTTTCAGGATCAAAACTATTTTCAGGTTTACTTTCCTTTAGTACGAGCAGTGAGAATATAACTGCTACCACACCTACAATTGCAGATATCAAAAGCGGTACTTTCAAACCAAAGTCGGCTAGAAATCCACCAATACCAGGTCCAATAACAATACCGAGCGACATCGATGCAGAGATAAAACTATTCCCTTTCGCACGTTGGTCCATTGTCGTAATATCTGCCACATAAGCAAAAATTGCTGGTATTAATAATGCAGCACCAACGCCACCTATCACACGCGACACATATAAAACACTTACAGAATCAGAAAAATAAAATACGAACATAGATAATGCTAAGCCACTTAGACCTGCAATAATCATAATTCTTCTTCCATATTTATCTGCCCATTTACCTGCAATTGGAGACATCACAAGCTGTGCCCCAGCGAATATCGCAATCATAAGTCCTGCCGCCATTCCACCCTGGTCGATAGACTTCAAATACGCCGGCAAAATAGGAATAATTATTCCAAAACTTCCTATTGCGATAAACATATTTATCATTAATACAAATAATTTCTTTCGTTGATCTTTCGTCATTTGTTACCTACTTTCAATCAAAAATAATAGTACCTGCAAAAGAATACCACGCTTAGGGCTACTATACAAGAAAGCAACTAAACTCCAAGTGAAAATATTGCTATAAGAAAATCGCCAGTACAGAAAGAAAAAGAGCTGCCCGATTAACTCCGAGCAACTCTCTTATTATTCATTCAACTTCTCCAACGTTTTAGCTGTTCCTTGCTTTGGAAAAGACTCCTCTAAAGTATCAAAACCCACTTTTACTTCATCGTATACTTCTAGTACGTCTCGTTGACCCATAGTTATCGTAAACCAAGTTGCATCTTTTCCGTTATCAATTGCTTCTTGTACTGAAAGGCTTTTGGCTTCCTCTTCCAAAAGATCTCCTACGACAAGTATACTCGTATTATTCATGTCTACAATAATTCCAGTCATATATCCATTTGGCTTAGATTGGGTTGGATTTTTTTCATAAAACTGCATGATGAAATAAAAGATTGCTCCAATCGCTATAAGCGTAAGGACTAACATAATGGCAACAGTAGATCTTCCTTTCACATGAAATCCCCCTTACTTAGAAGTTACTTTACGGAAGCCTTCTTCTAATAGATACGCTTTCGCTTCTGCATAGGAACCGAAGCTTTCTTCTAAGTTGTAGCCATGATAAATATTCCACATTTCATCTTCTTGTAATAAGGTTAGCTTCGAGTTTTCTTTGTTTTTCCACTCTTCTTCTACTTCTTCCAAGGCAACCTCTTCTTCCTCTGTCGCTAAATAAGCAATCGAGTCCTTAATCGTTTGTCTTAATTCATTAGCAGATGCCTCACGGATGTTCAAAAGTCCTTTGTCATTTGCTTCTTCATATTGTGGAAGATCTCCTACATAGACAAATCCATTCCCATTTGGATGCAGGTGATAAACGACTGTCGTTTTTTCATATAAGCTTTCTTCATAATGATAATTTACCCGTTTCAAAGAAACTTCTTTTCTAGTGAGCTCCGGAAATTCTTGAATAATTGCTTCTTTTTCTTCAAATGTTAGCATGTGATTCCTCTTTCTTTTCTCTTTTCATTTGTATAGTATAGCATACTCCTTAACCTCTACGCGTCCACCATTCCGCAACAATTATAAAACAAATAACTACTGCAATAGCGACTGCAAAAAACCAATCTGGTAAACTACCCAATTGTCTTATTCCTCCTTGCTAATTTGCTCAACAAATCGACCGAAGTTTTGTGATGTAAATCCTTGAACCTTTTCTACTGCATAACTTTTCAACAAATGACTAACTAAACTTTGTGTTTTCGAAGCATCTTCCAACCCATCTACAAATTCACTTATTCCGTCAAAGTCTGAGCCTAATCCTATCAGATGTTCTCCACCAAGAGAAACAATATGATGGACATGTTCTACTAAATCCGACATATCCACAATTTTATCAGAATTGTTGATAAATTGTGGATAATAAACTATATGAATTGGTGATTCTCTTTCGATTAATGCTTCTAGTTGCTTATCCGTTAAATTTCGGTTCGAGTCGCATATCGCTCTAGCATTCGAGTGGCTTGCCATAAGCCATTTTGCTTTTGGGAGTACATCCCAAAATGACTTTTCACTTAAATGGGAAACGTCGATAATAATATTCTGTTTGTTTAATAACGTCACTACTTCTTCACCGAATGAGGTCAACCCAGTCCCAGATTCCTCCGCTGCCCCGTCTGCTACTGCATTTGCACCATTCCATGTAAGTCCAACTAATTTAACCCCATGAGATAAAAGCAGTTTTAGCTTTTCTATATCTCCATCTATCATATCCAAGCCTTCAAGTGATAATACCGCACCGATTTGCCCTTCTTGTAGTGTTTCAAGTTGTTCCCACTTATAAATTGCTACTAAATCGTCATGCTTTCCAACAATCTCGGTATGGAAAAATTCAATTTGTCGGACTGCCTCCATAAACTGCTTCTCTTTTGGAAATCCTTCAGATACAAACACAGCAAATACTTGAAGAGCTACTTTACCAGCTTCTAACCGCTCTTTATTTGCTTGAAGTGAGGGTGAATCTGTAAAAGAAATCGGGGATTCTGCTTTAGCGAGTTTATATAGCACATCACAATGTAAGTCATATATTTTCATTTTCTTCCTCCTAAAAAAACCGGCACTCTTCTATTAAGAGGTACCGGTCTAATTTTATAGTAATTCTGTACGAAGTTGTTCTTCGGATTTTGGTGAAAGTAACCCTAGTGGAATATCAAAAGCTGTTTTCGCACCACTTTGACCGGATTGACCTAGTCTGTAAGCAGCTCTGGCATATGCAACTAATACACTGGAAGTGAAATTAGGATTACTTTCAAGCTTCAACGAGAACTCCATCAATTGTTTTTCTTGTGTGCCACTTTCTCCGCTACGAATTACAAATCCACCATGCGGCATCCCACTATGATTTTGTTGTAGTTCTTCTGAAGTGATAAAATGCACTGTTGTATCGTAGTCAGCAAAGTAATTTGGCATTGTGATAATTTGTTGCTCTACCTGTTCTTTACTCGCTCCATCTTCTAATACAACATAACATTCTCTCGTATGTTTTTCACGTGTCGAAAGCGTTGGATGTTCTCCACTACGAACACGGTCTACCGCTTCTTTTACAGGAAGTGTATATTGAACTGCGTTTTTTACTCCTTCAATTCGGCGTACTGCATCGGAATGTCCTTGACTTAAGCCGTCTCCCCAAAATGTATATGTATTACCTTCTGGAAGTACTACTTCTCCAAGCAATCGGTTTAACGAGAATAAACCAGGATCCCATCCTACTGATATAACACTTATTTTGTTAGAAGCTTTCGCAACTTTATCTACTTTATTAAAAAACTCTGGTATTAATGCATGTGTATCAAAGCTATCCACTGTGTGGAAAGTCTTCGTTATTTCTGGTGTTTGTTCTGGCAGATCTTTCGCAGAACCACCACATAAAATCATGACATCTATTTTATCTTGAAAATCCTTTACTTCATCCACTAAATATACCCCAACAGAAGCATCGTTTACTTGAACAGTTAATGGGTCACGTCTCGTAAATACACCAACTAATTCCATATCAGGATTTTGTTTTACTGCTAGCTGGACTCCTCGCCCTAAGTTTCCGTACCCTATAATACCAATTCGAATTTTACTCATTTACTTTCCCCCAAATTTACGATTTCATAGTATTAAAATACATGCATATTACTGAATAGTCAATGAATAATTATTCAGGGGCTTCTCCAGAAAAAGCTAGCCATTCTTCTTTCGAAGGACCATACATTCCCGGTACCGTAAGTCCTGCTTGACGCATTAGCACCGTTATTTGACCTCTGTGATGGGTTTGATGGGATATTAATACTTGAAGAATAGTTGCAACTGACCATGTTTGACCGTACATATCTTTTTCTTCTAAAAGCGTTTCATCGGACCATTGTTCCTTTATCGCTTGCACCATTGCATCACTAGATTCTTTGTATGCCATTGCCATTTCTTTTGCGTTTTTTGGGTTAGGTGCATCATGTGGAGTAGCGTTAAATTGCAACCCTGTTTTTCCAATCATCTCATCGATTGTCACTACGATATGCCAAGCAAGCGTACCTAGTGTTCTGCCTTCTTCATATACTTTTTGATTTAACGATTCGTCTGTTAAAGTATCTAATATTTTGAGCGTAGATTCAGATTCATGTTTCCAATTCGTTAAAAAGTCTTCTAAAGTTCTAATCATCTAGATCCCTCCAAATTTGTCAATAAGCTATATTTTGATATACGATAGTTAGATTCCTGCTTTCTTGCGAATAGATATTACTGTCCGGTTATGGTAGACTAAAGGACAGACAATAAGAGGACGTGAGCAAATTGATTAAAATTGAATTACCGAAACCAACCGTTACCATTACCCAACGTGAACAAGTGATTAAAGAAGGAGAAATTGAAATCCCATCTATTTACGGATTTATCGACTTCCATCAACTCCCTCGCGATAAAGGCGGCATCTTTATGTTTTATAACAAAAACGATGAGCTTTTATTCGTTGGGAAAGCACGAAAAATAAGACAACGTATTAAAAAGCACTTTGAAGACAACGTATCCCCTATGATTAAACATCGGGACGAAGTGTACAAAATCAGCGTGTGTATAGTAGATGAAGCGATGGATCGTGAAATTTACGAAACATATGCTATTAACACGTTAAAATCGAAATACAATATAGACAAAGCATTTTTTAGATAAGTATCCTAATATAAAACACAAAGAGAAAGTAATCCATTTTTCTCTTTGTGTTTTTTATTGCTCTTACTGTCCATTTGGTTGCTTTCTTAACTTGGAAGGTTGCTCTCGGGACTAAATTGGTTGCCTTCACGCTCAGGTTGGTCTCCCATAGACATTATTTCTAGTTTTTATTTCACTTCTTCAAAAATGCTCGTACTGTGAAGTGGTTGAACACGCGATTTTGGATCGATAAACGTTTTAATATGGCTAATTGCAATTGGTACTTCTCCAAAGCCAACCGCTATTAGTTTCACTTTTCCTTCATGGGTACACACATCACCTGCAGCATATATTCCTTCTATATTCGTCTCCATTTTTTCATTTACAACGACAGAATTTTTTTGCATATTCAGTCCCCAATTTTTCAATGGTCCTAGCGATGCCACATTTCCGTAATTAACGATGACATGGTCAACTGGAATTCGTTGTTCAGATTTATCTTTTCCGACGATCACCACTTCCTGAACAGTTCGCCCATCTCCCACTAATTCTTTAATGCCAAAAGGTGTTTTTACTTGGACCTTAGATTGTTGTAATTGCTGAACAGTCATTTCATGAGCCGTGAATTGTTCTTTTCGGTGACAAATTGTTACGTTCGAAGCAACATCCTCCAACATCAAGGACCAATCGAGCGCAGAGTCTCCTCCACCTAATACGAGCACGTCTGAGTCTTTGAAATGATTAATATCTTTCACTTTGTAATGAAGGTTTTTCCCTTCATACTCCGCTGCTCCAGGAACATTTAACTTCCTAGGTTGGAAAGAACCAATACCAGAAGTAAGCAATATTGTTTTCGAATAATGTAGAGCTTTATCCGTTGTTAAAGCAAAATAATCTGGAAATTTTTCAAGCAACATTGCCGTTTCTTCCAAACAAATCGTTGGATTACTATAAGCAGCCTGTTCTTCCAAATTTGCCACTAAATCTTTTGCTAAAATCTTCGGTAAACCACCAACGTCATATATATATTTATCAGGATAAAGCTCCATTAACTGACCACCAAGCTGTGGTAGGCTATCGATTATTTTCACTTTCAAATCACGTAGTCCCGCATAAAAAGAAGCAAATAATCCTGTTGGACCTCCGCCTATAATAATTACATCGTATAATTCCTCATCCATATTTATACCCCCTCGCCGCTTTTAAAAGAATGATAATGATTCTCAAACTTAGCCTATCATAAATCGTGCCCATCTTACAGAAATCGGTTTCGTATATCCGGAGATGGCATTGTACAACTATCTTTTTTCCCAAACCACTTGTATCTATTTTTTGCAATCACCCTATACATACGATCTCTAAAAGACTTAGGAATTACCTTGAACAGATAAAACCCCTTCCAAATTCCACTTAAGTTTTTACAAATTTCAAGTGCTGCATCGGAGGACTCGTATACCGTATTATTATCAATTACTATCACACTATCCAATATTCCTGGTATGAAATGCTTTTTCTTTAGAATTACTCCTATATCGCTTTGTAAAGCCGCAAAGCGAAAATATCCTTGAGGATCTCTCTTAATAATAAATTGAACGCTTGCATCGCAAAAATTACATTCTCCGTCAAACAAAACAATAGCAGTCATACGAAATCCCTCCCTTTCTTACAGTATATCAGTGATAACGAACAAAAGTGCAAGCGTTGGAGTCTGGATGGGGAATCACTTGTAGAAAGTTATCCACATGTAATAGATTTTATGATTTGGTAAAGCAAGAAAAAACCCCAGTACATATGTATACTGAGGCATTACATTTACTGTTTGTCAGAAGGAGTATCCGAAGAACCGACTTCTTCTAAAATTTCAAAGCTATTTGAATAATCCCTAAGTCTAGGATCTTCATCTTCTACCGGTTGATCGGTTGTAGAATTTAACAGAGATTCTTCTACTGGACGTATTTCCTCGTTCACTTCTTGCTGAGCATGCTCCACGCATGTAGTTGTAGTAGGAACAGCCTCTAGCCTTTCCATTGGAATTTCTTTTCCACACTCTGAACATACACCATAAGTTCCTTCATCTATTGCAGCTAGAGCCTCTTTTATATCCTCTATCTCCTCCTCATAATGCTTTCGCAGTGCTAATCGGGTGTGTTTATCCGCTAGGTCTGTCGCATTATCAGCTGGATGGTTATCGTAATTGGATAACTCTGTTGTTTCAAATTCTTCTTCATTATCCATACTATGTTCTAGTTCGTCTAAACGTTTTTGTAACGTAATTTTTAACTCATCATATTTCGCCATTTGAGTTCCTCCTTTACTTCTTATAAGGATTCCCACATTTCAGCGAAATAAAACAATTTCTCTCATGATTGAAACATTACATTATTTTTAACTATTGAAGTATGATAAATACAAAGGAGTGATAAGTATGGGAATTCATAAGTTTTTTATGAGCATGAACGATTTAGAAAGAATTATTCGAGCCCCTGGACGTTTTAAGTTTGAGGAGCATAATGTAGCTGCACATTCTTGGAAGGTTTCCCAATATGCTATGTTTTTTGCTACAATAGAAGAGAACAACGGTGCTAACATCAACTGGAAATCACTTTACGAAAAAACAATTAATCATGACTTTGCGGAAATTTTTATCGGTGATATTAAAACACCTGTCAAACATGCCTCTCCTGAATTGAAACAAATGCTTTCTCACGTAGAAGAAAAAATGATGGAAAAATTTATATTAAATGAGATTCCTAATGAGTTTCAACCAGTGTTTTTTGAACGCATGAAAGAAGGAAAAGACGAAACGATCGAAGGGCGATTATTAGAACTAGCAGACAAACTAGATCAAGTATACGAAGCTTTTGCGGAGCTACAACGTGGCAATACTGATGTTGAATTCTTAAAAATGTACGAGACTGCATTACGAAAAATCCTTCATATTCCATTACCTAAAAGTATCGCCTATTTTAAAGAAGTAATGCTTCAAGATATAATAGCAGAGGAATCTGTAATTGACGTAAAAACGCTGAAATTAAAAATAATAGTGGAATAAAAATATTTACTATAAAAATACGATATATCGTATTAGATAGTGTATACTATTATTGAACTATTAAGACAATTGAAAGGAGGGTGTTTAATGCCAATACCTGTTAATCATGCCAAACCTGTCCGTACTACCGCTAAACTCCATGCTTTTAACCAATTACAACAATGGATCATTGATGGTACGCTTCAACCGCAAGAAAAATTAAATGATATTGAACTTGCAAAAGCATTAGGTGTTAGTAGAACACCGATCCGGGAATCGTTGCAACTTTTAGAGTCACAAGGTTTCGTGTCCATGCAACCGGGAAGAGCTACCCAAGTCACAGCGGTGGAAACGGAGGATATTAATAATCTACTCCCACCGCTTTCAGTATTGCAAGCGCTTGCAGCAGAGCTCGCCATCCCAAATATAGACGAGGCTACACTTCAACTACTAGAGGAAAAAAACAAGCAATTTGCAGAAGCACTCTATGCGAAAGAATTCACTGTTGCACTAAAAGTAGATGAAGAGTTTCATCAAATTATTGTAGATAGTGCAAATAATCCATACATACATTCTATGGTAGAAATGCTTCAAGCCCATGTAAGAAGATTATTCTATTATGAGAAGATTATTTTAAGAGAGTACTCCATCAAACAACACGCAGAAATTATTAAACTACTGCGAGAAAAAGAGGCACAAAAACTAGCAGAAACGATGCGGTCAAATTGGATTTACACAATTGAAGAATTTTAAAGAATGAGTTGTCCAAGGGAAGCAATTGAAACCATGCCCGCGGAACGCGTCCGTCTGGAACGGAAATCAATGCATGAAAAAAGGGACCATCACTCAGTCACTAAATGACTTAGGAGATAGCCCCTTTTTTTCATCTATACTTGTTGGAACCTAGCGATGACACCAGTAATAATCGTAACAATGACAAATGGAATGAGCCAACCAAGACCAACCTCATAGAAAGGTAAGGTATCCTTATAAAACGATATAATTGGTTTCAACCAGCTATAATACTCAATGTCTAAAGAATTACATAATGCTTTAAAACCATCGATAACACTTATTAAAAACGTAATGAACATTACACTTACATATACAAGTCGTGCATGATTAAACAACGGAGATAGAAACGTTAACAAAATGAGTACAATCGCTAATGGATATAATAACATTAACACTGGAACAGAGTACGTAATAATATTAGATAATCCAAAGTTAGCAATAATACAAGTAAACACACTGAAGAAAACAACAAAGGCCTTATAACTAATCTTCGGCATTAACGTATGAAAATATTCTCCACATGCTGTCGTCAAACCAATACTAGTAGTCAAACACGCTAGGAAGATTACTATAGATAAAAGAGCTATCCCAAAAGAACCAAAATAATGTTCTGAAGCACTACTCAACACTGGTCCTCCATTATCAAACAAACCAAAAATTTCTGTGCTAGTCGCCCCTAAATAGGCAATACCCGCATAAATGACACCTAAAAAGAAAATCGCGACTCCACCAGATTTAGCCGTTGCTACAATAATTCCTTTTGTTGAATTTATCCCCAATGATCTAATTGCATTGATGACAATAATACCAAATACTAAGGAAGCCAGTGCATCCATTGTATTGTAACCTTCCGTAAAGCCTGTCATAAATGCTTTGTCCACATAATTTCCATGGGGTTCCTCAAATACGCCCATTGGTTTAAAGACAACAAATAACAATAAGATAAATAACCCGATAATAATTCCTGGAGATAAGTATTTCCCTACGTTATCCACAATTTTGGATGGATTAAGCGAAAACAACATCGTAACTCCAAAGAAAAATATCGTAAAAATTAATAATCCAATCTGCGCGAAATCTTCAGAAATAAATGGTAAAGGTAAAATCCCTATCTCATAAGAAACTGCTCCTGTTCTTGGCAATGCAAAAAATGGTCCGATTGTTAAGTACAATAAAGAAGTAAATATTACCGCAAAGATTGGATGAACTCTGCTTGATAACTCTTGTAAATTTTTACTTCCTGAAAAACCCATTGCTAGTGTGCCTAGGAAAGGTAATCCTATTCCAGTTGCTAAGAAACCAATAATCGCTGGCCAGAGGTTTGTACCAGCGTTTTGTCCTAAGCTCGCCGGAAAGATTAAATTACCTGCTCCAAAGAACAGTGCAAATAACATTACTCCGATTACAAGGTAATTGGCAAATGATAATTTCGTGTTCATTCTTTCTTCCTCCTGTGATATAAGAAATAATCATTTCTCACTGTTTGTAGAATTTCCTCTAAGATGAATGCTATGCAAATGATTTTCTTCATCACCGCTGTATGCAATATATCAGACTTGATAATACTATGTATTTTATCAGAATGCAATATATTAATCTAAATTAATTGAACATTTATTTTATTGGAAAAATATTCATCTATAAAAAAAAAACATACAAAGCCTTTATGTGCATATTAGAATTCTCTTACTAAAAAAGTTTGAGCAGTAGAGGAATAAGTAATGCGTCTTAAGGATGATACTAGCGGACACTTAATAGCCTAATTAAGACGTATTATTTCTACATAGTGGCACACATTTTACTTTATTACTTCCTAAAGTAGAAAGAAGCTAACACTTTAAGATAAGCTCTTAAAGTGTTAGCTTCTATTATAAAACTATTTTTCTTCCGGAAAGAGTACTTCCTTTAGTTCATCGTCCGCGGAGTTATCTGTAAGCTTCACTCTACCCCGATAAGCAGCACGAGTAATTAGATGTCCTGCAACAGGTGCTGTTAAAAACACAAAAATAATACCGAGAAGTAATCTTACACTGATAAAACCATCATGCACCCAAAAGTAGACAAATGCACCAGAAAGGGATAATAATACCGCCAAAGTTGAACTTTTGGTTGCTGCATGAGATCTCGTATATACATCAGGAAGTCGGATTATCCCAAGTGCACTTATAATACTCATAATACTACCTAGCAATATGACAAGTGCTGCCCCTATTTCAATCGTCTGACTTGCGTTCAACGATAACCCCCCTTTCCACATATTTCGAAATAGCAATCGTACTAATAAAAGCAAGTATTCCTAAAATAAGGATTGCTTCTAAAAAAGCTTTCGTTTTTAACACAATCGAAATAACTGCAATCATGGAGATTAAGTTCACACCAATCATATCTAAAGCAACCGCTCGGTCGGGCATAGATGGTCCTTTAATAATTCGAAATAACGCGAGTGCAATAGAAAAGGCAAATAAGGCAAGTGCTATAAGAAGTATTTTCTCTACCATTAGCGTGTCACCTCCATAATCGCCATCTCAAACTTTGTAATCGATCGTAAGACATCCGCTTTAGATTGCTCTATATCCATTGCATGGATATAGAACATATCCCCAGCTGGGTTTACTTCCATTACGACCGATCCAGGTGTTAGGGTCAGCAACATAGCAAGCGTCGTAATTTCCCAATCTCCTCGGAGTTCTGTTTTATACGTAAAAATTCCTGGCTTAATCTTTAGCTTTGGACTTAAAATTTGCTTACTGATCAATACACTTGACGTTGCCAACTCGGATATAAATATAAAAATCAATTTAATAATCGAGTATAATCTTCTTAAATAAAACTGTGTACCGAAAAAACGATGCATTAAGAAGATAATAACAATTCCAACGAGAAACCCACCGAAAAAAGTAGTAATTCTTAGCTCTTCTTCATCCTGTAGCAACATCCAAAGAAAAGCGATAAATAAATTAAATAAAAACTGTGCTGGCACTTTTCAACACCTCTCCCATTACTTATTTCCACCTAATACTGCTTCTATATAAACAGAAGGGTTAGATAGTGTATATGCCGCATTATTTATATATCCTGATAAAAATTCTGCACCTAGCCCAAGCGCAACTGTTCCAACACCAAGTAAAACGACAGGGATAATCATTCCTTTTTTTAGTGGTATCTTATCTTCCGGACTAATAATCGTTTCTCCAAAAATAGAATTCAAGAATATGCGGAGAAGTGAATACAACACTACAATACTCGATAGGAAAGCAAGAGCAAGTAATACGTAAGAGCCTGACTCGATTGCACCTTGTCCAACTAACACTTTACCAACAAAACCGCTTAGTGGCGGTATCCCAGTAAGCGAACACGTAACAACAAACACCATCCAACCAAACAGCGGATAGTTTCGTATTAACCCACTTATTTCATTAATTTTTGTTTTACCTGTTAAGGCAATCATCGTACCAGCTATCAAAAATAGCATTGCTTTCGCAATCATGTCGTGAATAACATAATAGATAGAACCTTCTAACGATACTTGCGTAGCAACTGCTAAACCTACTAATATAAATCCAACCGCAATGACCACATTATATGATGTGATTAAACGAAGGTCTTTATAAGCAATCGCACCAATACACCCAACGATTAACGTTACACCAGCCATAATTCCGATTAATGTATGCGTAATCGAAGGTTCGTGGTAGAAGATTAACGTAAACGTGCGAAAAAGCGCATAAATACCAACTTTCGTTAGTAACGCACCAAACAAAGCAGCGATTGCTGTTGGGGGTACACTATAAGAACCTGGTAGCCAAAAGAACAGTAACAACCCGGCCTTTAAACTGAAAACAATTAAAAATAAAATACTTATTGTAGTAAGTAAAGGACCCTGCCCCGCTTCAGCTACCCTCTCAGACAAATGAGCCATATTTAATGTACCTAACGTGCCATATAAATAGGCGAGCGCAACTAAGAAAAACCAGGAAGAAAGTATATTAATGACCACGTACTTAATCGACTCTCTCAGTTGAGCTTTCTTCCCTCCTAGAGTTACTAACACGTAGGATGCGAGTAGCATCACTTCAAAGCAAACAAATAAGTTAAACATGTCCCCCGTTAGAAACGAACCATTTACCCCCGCAACTAAAAATAAAACAAAAGGATAAAAGTACATTTTCTCATGACGTTCTCCAATGGAAGAGAATGCATAGATTAAACATATAGCAGTTACAATACACGCTGTTAATACAAACAACATAGCAAACGAATCTGCAACAAACAGAATTCCAAAAGGAGGTTCCCACCCTCCAAAATCTAACCGTAATATTCCGTCCGTTTGTACTTTATTTAAAATATATAAACTGATTCCAGCTAAACTAATCATTGTCACTAAACTAATGACACGCTGCGTTTTCACATACGGTCGAAGAAATACAAGTAAAATTCCGACCATAATCGGGATTATTAAAGGCAATACAATTATATTATTCATCATTTGTCCCTCTCAGTGCATCTAGATCATCCGTCCCAATATCTTGATAGGCGCGATACGCTAATACAAGGATGAATGCCGTTACTGCAAAACTAATAACGATTGCCGTTAATATTAACGCTTGTGGCAATGCATCGGTATAGGGAGCATCTGCTTCCGTCAACAATGGAACGTTTCCTGTTTTTAATCCACCCATCGTTAAGATGAGCATGTGAACCGCATGAGAAAGCACCGCAGTTCCTAATATTACACGTATAATATTTCGAGAGAGGATTAGATATGTTCCAACGGCAACTAAAATTCCGATTAACAGTATAATGATCGTTTCCATCGACTACTCATCCTCGCTTATACTTAAAATTATTGTAACAACTACGCCAACTACGGCAAGCGCTACTCCCGCTTCAAAAATGGTAACAGTTGTAAGCTCCGTCTTTCCAAAGATAGGCAAGTCAAAATACGCAAATGTTTGTGACATGAACTGCACACCGAAGAAAATGGAACCAAATCCAGTCGCAGTTGCGAGTAGCACACCAAAAGCTGCAACGAGCTTAAAATCAAGCGGAAGACTTTTTTTAACTGTTTCCATGTCGCCTGAAAGGTATAAAAGCACAATAGCAGATGCTAGAACTAAACCACCGATAAACCCACCACCTGGGGTATTATGACCGGAAAGGAATAAGTACACCCCGAATGTTAAAATAATGAATACGACAATTTTGGATACTGTGCGCAAGATGACATCATTTATCTTCAATGTTTTCATCCCCCTTTTTCTCTCTTAGCTTTATCATCGTATAAACACCTAAGCCAGCTATAAAGAGAACAACAACTTCAAGCATCGTATCAAACCCTCGGAAATCACCTAAAATAGCATTTACGATATTCGCACCGCCTGCTAGCTCATAAGCATTCTCAAAAAACGTAGAAATGGTTTCGAAGCGGTCGTAATTTAATACTGCTAATGCTACCAATACAACAACTGCACCAACACCTACTGAAATCAACGCATTTGTCACCTTCGTTTTAGATGATACCTTCTCTTTTTTCCAATCAGGTAAATGAGAAAAAGCTAAAAGAAATAATGCAGTTGTAACAGATTCTACAACTAATTGCGTTAACGCCAAATCAGGTGCTCGAAAAATAACAAAGAAAATGGCTATCGAATATCCTAACACTCCATTAAGCAAAGTTGCAGTTATACGTGACCTCGAAAATAGCATCGCTACCGCAGCAATAGCCATTACTCCGACTAAAATAACTTCATAAACTCTTATCTGTGCATGCATCGATACATTCAGTGAAAATGCACCCGAATAAAAGAAGAATGCTCCAACTGTTACGATAAAAAACAGATAAATATAAACTAAATAATCTCTTAACAGACCTGTCATATATTTATTCGTTACGATCGTAGATTTACTTTCCACAAAAGCTAGAAAATTATTATAAAATGCATTAAGCGTATACCTAGAAGACAATAGCCCATAAACCGGTTTCCACTTTTTAAGTAGTAGATATAAGAAGCCTCCGACTACAATAACGCCAATTGTCATCAGTAATTCCGGTTTGATTCCATGCCAAGCAGATATATGAGGGGTGAGATTCGCGGGGTCCCCAAACGTAGGATAAATACTCCCCATCGCCGGCTTCAGTATAAAGGCGCCCAAAAGATTTGGTAAAAAGAAAATACCAACAACGAATACACTTAAAATTATTGGAGAAATAAGCATTCCCATTGGTGCCTCATGAAGAGGCTTATCCAACTTCTCTCGTTGGACAGGACCAAGAAATGTTTTAAAAATAATAATCAAACAGTAAACAAATGTGAATACACTAGCTATCCAAGCGACGATTGGGAAAATAATCCCAAGCGATTGCAAAGAAAATACATCCGCATTCATGATTTGTACAGTCGCAGCAAAAAACATTTCCTTACTTAAAAATCCATTAAATAATGGCATCCCCGCCATAGACAAGCTTCCGATAACCCCTACCGTAAACGTAAATGGCATATAAGTCATTAATCCACCTAATCGCCTAATATCACGTGTTCCTAGCTCATGATCGACAATCCCAACAACCATGAATAGAGCACCTTTAAATGTAGAATGATTGATCAAGTGAAACAAAGCTGCAAAAGTAGCTTGTGTATATAAAATAGAATCTGCAGAGTATCCAAACTGTAACGCTATCGAGCCAAGCCCAAGCAAACTCATAATAAGACCAAGCTGACTAACAGTAGAATAGGCTAATAATGCTTTTAAATCCGTTTGACGAACGGCACTAAACGATCCCCAGAACAATGTGATCATACCAACACCACTCACGGCCCAAAACCAAATTTGATCTCCACCAAAAACTGGTGTAAAACGAGCAACTAAATAAATACCGGCTTTCACCATCGTCGCGGAGTGTAAATAAGCACTAACAGGTGTCGGCGCCTCCATTGCGTCCGGCAACCAAATATGAAAAGGAAACTGAGCAGATTTAGTAAATGCACCGAGTAATACTAAAATCATCGCAGGAACAAATAAAGAGTGATCCGCAAAGTCCCCTACACTTGCGATAATTTCACGTATACTAAAGGAACCAGTAATCATGTGTAGCATGATAAAACCTACTAGCATAGCAATTCCACCACTTACCGTGATAAGCATTGCCTTTTGTGCGCCTAGTCTTGATGCCTTACGGTGATTCCAAAATGCAATTAATAAGAAAGAAGAAACACTTGTTAATTCCCAAAACACATATAATACCATCAGGTTATCGGAAAACACGACACCGAGCATGGCACCCATGAATAGTAATAGATAGCAGTAAAAATGTTGAAGTGATTCTTTCGTAGAAAGATAGTAAATAGAATAGAGAATAACTAAACTACCTACACCGGTAATAAGTAATCCCAATATCATACTTAAACCATCCAAATAAGTAGTGAAATTAATGTTTAATGAGGGAATCCATTTGTATGTATGGATAAATGTTTTACCACTTGCTACCGAGGGAATCAGCCTAGCAAGCATTATGAATAACGTCATGGGTACTAACATGACTAGCCACCCGATATGCATAAATTTGAAACGCCTATAAAGGAATGGTACGAGTGCGGCTATTATAAATGGCAGGATAATAGCGAAAGTAACTGAAAACAAATTGTAGCCTCCTATTTCCAAAACACTTTATATGAATTTTGGGTTTTGTAAGAATTATTTCATTTGAAAAGGGATACTTGACTATCCCAGTAACTAGTAGCATAATAGGAATCCATATGAGGTCCTTATGTACTTTAGAAGAATTTGAGGTGTTTACCATTGCTTGATTAAGCGAAAAGCAATTCTTTTGCTTTTCTAATACGTAATGCATATACCCTATAATTATACACGAAAGACCTAATCACTGCACTTGATGTGATTATTAGCAACTTTTTTTGATATAAAACATGCATGGAGATAGATTAAATTAATAAATATAATCGAGGTGTAGACAACCGTGAAACACGCAAAAGGTCGAATGGATGAAAGTATACTTGTCTGCGTATACTACGGCCCAAATGGAGAACGACTTATAAGAAGAGGACATAAGATGGCAAGCATGTTAGATTGCCCACTATATATTCTAACTGTTGACCCACTTCCATATGATGCGTTCGACGCTGAAAGATCTGGATATATTGAGGATTGGAAAAACCTAGCTGAGGAATTGGAAGTAGAAGAGTTTATCGTTCGTGATAACGAAAAACGTCCTTCTCCAAAAGTAATTAAGGAAGTTGCTCACCAACTTAATATTACACAAATTATTATTGGACAAACTGCTCAAAGTAGATGGGAAGAAATTACAAAAGGTTCTTTTATGAACGTATTGTTAAGAGAAATTCCATTTGTTGACTTCCATGTTGTTTCTGTGGATCGTTCTGTGAAAGATGAAGAGGAAGGTATGTTTGAAAAGGGAGTCCGGGCTTATTTAGTCGTGGATGGCGACTCTTATAAAGTTTCATTTACTTGTGCTAAAAACATGTGCCAAGAAGGTATTTTCTTTAAAGAGATTGGGACAGATTTCGACAATGGTATTTTCAAGTTTATGCATAATAACAAAATGCATCAAGTTCATATTCAAGATAATTTGGTTACAGATTCATCTCAAGTACCAGATGGTTGTAGTGTCAAATTATAAAAAGAGTGACTCTTTACAAGGGTCACTCTTTCTTTATTATTCTTAAACAGTAGCTTTACGATCCCTCGGTAATGCAAGTGCTATTAATCCAATGAGAGGCAATAGGGAAACAATAATCATTGTTGTGTAAACACCTACATGATCCATTAGAACACCGATGACTACTGCTCCTACCGCTCCCATTCCAAATGCTAGTCCAACCGTTAACCCTGCCATCGTTCCTATTTTACTTGGCACAAGTTCTTGTGCATACACGACAGTTACGGAAAAACTTAACATAATGAAAAAACCGATCAAAATAAGCAATAAGACAACCGCCCAAATTGGAACATACGGTAATATAATAGCAAGCGGTATCGGTACAATAACCGATAGCAAAATCACATTTTTTCTACCTAATCGATCCGCCCACGGTCCCCCAAAAAACGTACCTACTGCTCCAAGCGCAAGGAAGATAAATATAAATAGCTGCCCTTTTTGAATCGTAAAACCGTAGTTCTCCATTAAATGAAATATGTAGAAATTCGTCATATTTGTCACGTAAAATGAACGTGCAAAAATAATTACCATCAAAAGCGTTAATGCAATTCCTACTTGCTTTTTAGAAAGCGATGATAACGATGAAATAAGCTTTCTTTTCTTGTTCGCTAAACTTTCCTCCTCTAACCGTTTTTTATACCACGCTGAGATTTTAGATAAGATGAAAATCCCAACCGCTGCAACGACTAAAAAAAGAGCTGCTCCTTTTTGACCAAGTGGCACAAGGATAAATGCACTTATAAGTGGTGCCAGAGCTTGTCCAGAATTCCCTCCTACTTGATAAATCGATTGGGAAAGTCCTCTTTTAGATCCTGCTGCCATGAACGAAACACGCGATCCTTCTGGGTGAAAAACTGCAGAACCAAGCCCTAAAAAGATAACAGACACGAGAATGATCCAATATTGGGGAGCGAATGCAAGTCCCGCCATTCCGATAAAGGAACTGGTCATTCCAAGTGGTAGTGCATATGGCATCGGTTTTTTATCACTAATAAATCCCACAACTGGCTGCAATACGGATGCCACTATGTTTAACGTAAAAGAAATTAAACCTAATTGTGTAAAAGTTAACCCAATTTCTTTTGCCAACACTGGGAACATTGCTGGAATCACTGCCTGGAGAGAGTCATTAAATAAATGGCAAACACCAATTGCAAACATGATTGGATAAACCGGATTCCCTAATTTATTCGAAACTTTATTTGTCTGCATTGTACGCATCACACTCTTTCTTCTCTCGAAATAATAGTAATGGATTCATTATAACGCAAAAAGAAAATGAATAGTTCAAACAATTTTGGAAAGAGTAGATAGGAGAACTTAATTTACAAAGGAGTTTAGATAAATGAAAGATTTATTTGATATTCATTTTTGGGAAATGATTATTCGTACGACAGTTTCTTTTGCAACCCTCCTTCTACTTGCTAGGTTATTAGGAAAAAAACAACTGAGCCAACTTACTTTTTTCCACTATATTACTGGTATTACGATTGGTTCAATTGCTTCCGAAATTGCAGCCCAAAAGGAAACTCCTTTTATCGACGGTTATATTGCTCTTATTTGGTGGGCAATCCTAACATTAGTCATGAGTTATATTACGTTAAAGTCCCCAAAGGTCCGCACGCTTGTCGACGATAATCCTTCAATTGTTATTAAAGACGGAGAAATCTCTTTTAAATCCATTAAAAAAGCGCGCCTACATATGGATGATGTACTAATGATGCTTCGAGAACAATCTATTTTCTCCATTCAAGACGTTCATTATGCAGTTCTTGAAACGAACGGAAAACTAAGTGTCTTTAAAAAAGTTGCGCAACAAGAGGCAACCAAACTAGATGTAAAAGCAGATGTTTCACTTCCAACTTATATGCCTTCCGAAATTATATCGGATGGGAAGATCGTTAAGAAAAATCTTTTAGAGATGGATTTAACAGAAGAGTGGGTGATGAAAAAGCTGAGGAAACAAGGTGTTGATTCGGTGGATCAAGTTTATTATGCCCAGCTTCAAACGAATGGTTCGTTGTATATTAGCTTAAGGGAAAATGGTATTTGAAAAGGACCGAAAAAAGAGAGGCTTGTCGCGACTGACGTCACGACCAGCCTCTTTCTTAAAGATGGAAACAGGTTTCGATCTTAATGACGCTTGTGAGTTTCTAATTTAAGGGTTAATTGTTCAATGGCTTTATTCAATTGTTGTATTTTTACTTCACTTACTTCCTTATTCGTTAGGTTGTACTTTTCTTTTAAAGAAAGAATGCGATTCACGCTTTCATCTATTCTTTCCACTGAAATTTCCCCATCGTTTACTGCTTTTACAATTGCATCTATCGCTTTTTTTATATTTGTATAATCATGTGCAATTAATACAATATCATTTCCTGCTTTTACTGCTTCAATAGCTGCTTGACCAATATCGTAATTGTCCGTTATTGCATTCATCGTCATATCATCCGTCATGACAACACCATCGAACTGCATCCGGTTTCTAAGTATTCCAGTAATAATTTCATGCGACATTGACGCCGGAAACTCAGGATCAATTTTGGGCAATAAAATATGGGCAACCATGACAACGTCCGCTCCATCTCCAATTGCATTTTCAAATGGAACCAATTCAAGTTTTTGTAAATCACCCAAGCTCTTTTGAATGATTGGAAGTTCTAAATGTGAATCCACTTCCGTATCCCCATGTCCTGGAAAATGCTTCACAACAGCAATAACCTGTTGACTTTGAATGCCTTTCATCGTTTGAATACCAAGTTCACTTACAATATCTACATTGCTGCTAAATGAACGATCCCCGATAACTGGATTTTTCGGATTACTATTCACGTCCAACACTGGAGCAAAGTCAAGATTAAAACCGAAAGCGTTCATTTCCTCTCCTAAGTGTGTACCTATTTCATAAGAAAAGGATGGATCATTAAGTTTCCCTATCTCCTGATTGGTTGGTAACTTGCTAAGTCCAGGTAATCGGGAAATTCTACCTCCTTCTTGATCTACTCCTAAAAAGAGTGGCAACTTTTCATTTTCACTTTCTTTTTTTATTGCGTTTAATAATGCAGTTGTTTCTTTTACATCCTTTAGATTATTTTTATAAAAAATGAGACCACCTACTTTTTCCGTTGAAACTAATTGCTTTGTCTCTTTAGAAATGTCGGTTCCTTTCACTCCTGCAAAGATCATTTGCCCTATTTTTTCTCTTAAAGTCATCTCCCCTATCATTGGTATTTCTTGTTCCATGACTTCTTCTGTATCTGTAGCAACGGATATATGATCAACCTCTGGATTTGGTTCGCTTTCAGTTGGTTTCGGAATGATCCACTTTAGTTGGTGATCCGATTCTACCTCATAAACGAGTATTAGTTGGCCAGCTTCATCATACCGAACTGCATCTGCTTCTCCTTTTACCGTTTCAATATCCTTTAAACGTATTTGCTGGATAGTTTCGGAGTTGCTTCTTATATCAAATACTATATTAGACTGATGACCAATCGTAGCCTTTTTGGAAGGGTAATCTTCATATGTAGCCATGGAAAAGTCGCTTTTTTTCGCTGATTCTCCCCATAATTCATACACTTCCTGTATACCTGTTTTACCTACGATAAAAGGTACATCTAAAACTTGTCCTTTTGCTGCAAGTTCAAAAACAAGTGCAACAAGTGATTCAGCCTCTGGTAGAGCTATTATTTCCCTAGGCTGTTTTTCTTTATCTATCGTTTCGTTCGTTTTATTTTTATCTTCCATTATCATCATAATAATCGCGATAACAACAAATAATAAGAAAATGATTCCAACCTTTTTTATCATTCAACAACCCTCCTCCTTATTGGTTTTCCCTTCTTTCCCTTTCTATAATCTTTTCTCACAAAGTATATTTTTTATACTTGATATATTTATTATACTAATTTACAATGAAGTAGAAAAGAGGGATAAATGCGATGAAAATTTGTCCATATTTAGAATCATCTTTTGAAATACTTGGAAGACGTTGGAACGGTTTAATCGTTCATTATTTATTTAATTGCCCAAATTATTGTGCTCATTTCTCGGATATGAGAAAGGATTTAACCGACATTACACCTCGGGCATTGTCACTTAAGTTGACAGAACTTGCGGAACATGGGCTAGTGGAGAAAAAAACGACTGTAGACCCTTCTGTCCAAATTTCTTACCATTTATCAGTTTCCGGGCAAGAACTTGCAGAAGCACTTAAACCGGTACACGCTTGGGCAAAACAACATATTACATTAGAAAAGGGGTAACAACATGACGAATAATAATTCCATGATGTGTGATTTAGAAACAGGTATTTGTGGGCCAGCAGGCGAAGGTAATACTGAAATGGAACTAATCGATTTAACTGTACCGAGTAAAAAAGTCGATCTTTACTATGTAACCGATCCAATTTGCTCGCATTGTTGGGCATTAGAACCAACATTACGTAAGTTTATGGAAGAGTACGGTCAATATGTTAACCTGCATACGTTAATGGGTGGCATGCTCGAAAAATGGGACGGATTTGCCGATGTATCCAACGGAATTTCAGGACCCGGGGATGTAGCAGGACACTGGCGAGAAGTCGGCGAGCATACTCGTATGCCTATCGACGGTAGCTTCTGGTTCGAGGATCCAGTTACTTCGTCTTATATCCCGTCACGTGTCTATAAAGTAGTGCAACAAAAAGATGCAAGCTTAGCTCCTGTATTTTTACGAAAAACAAGAGAAGCCGTATTCCCATTCAATAAAAATATTAGTAATGATCAATTACTAATCGACATCGTAGATAGCATCGGTTTAAACGGAGAAGAAATCGTAAAAGAATCTCATCTTCCAGCCGCGCAAGAAAGCTTGCAAGAAGATTTCATCATGGCAAGTCGACTAGGAGTACGCGGCTTCCCAACTATTATTTTCTTAAATGAAGAGCAAAAGGGTGTAAAAGTAGTAGGGGCTCGGTCCTTCGACTACTATGTACAAGCATTGAAACAAATACTTCCAGATGACAATATTCAACCAAAGACTCCCAATACATTACAAAGCGTATTACAAAAAGAAGGATTACTATTCTCTCGTGAAATCGAAGAGCTTTATAATTTAGCACAACAAGATGTTGCAACCTTCGTTGAAAAAGAATTAGTTGCAGATAGCTACGAGGTAAAAGAATTTCTTGGTGAAAAATATATTAAACTGAATCAATGAATGTGTAATGCCCTTCGAGTACAAATGTCCTCAGAGGGCATTTTTTGAATTGGTTGCTCTCCGTATTAGTTAGTTGCTTTAGAAGTTGGGTTAGTTGCTTTTATAAGCATTTCTGTATCCATTAGCCATTATCTTACAATTTCTCATATGCCATCTTACGAATAATTTGTTCATGTTCCGGATATTTCTCTAGCAATTCACTTTGCGTGAAAAGCTCGAAGTCTTCAAAATCAAAGCCAGGTGATACCATACATCCTACGAGAGAAAAAGCTCCATTATTCACGACAGATGAACCAAAAATTGAATTTCTAGGAACAAGTACTTGTGGGGATTCCCCATTTTCAATATCTAGTCCTAATTTATGTTCAACATAACTTCCTTCTTCATCAATTACATGTACAATTAGCGAACTTCCACCATGGAAATACCATAGTTCATCTGACTTTAATCGGTGAAAATGAGATATGTCGCCTTCCCCTAACAAAAAGTAAATGCTTGTGTACTGCTTTCGAGTCGCCCCAAAAGCATCGAGTGTCTCCTCAGAAGCGTGGGTACTTTTAAAATATCCACCTTCTGGATGAGGTTCTAAATTTAAATGCTGTATGAAATAATTCGCGTCTTTATTCATTAGACTTCCTTCTTTTCCAGATGGTTCATACAGTTAAAAAGATGGCATAGATTTTCATCATCTTGAAGCTCAACTACAGTAACTGAGGTATTACCTATATCGTTTTCAAAGTCCCGATTTGGAATAAGAGCATGTAAAAGTCGTCCGATAAATCCGCCATGACTTACTACTAAAATTCTTTTACCAGGATGTGCTTCTTTCATATCTTCAATAAAGGACATTCCTCTAGAGATAATTGCCTCCTCCGGCTCAAAACCAATGTCCAACTTTCTCCACTCAGCTCCCCACTTCGCTACTCGTTCTGCTTCCGTAGTTCCTTCAATAATTCCACCACCAATTTCACCTAACCGCTTGTCTACATAAAAATCGAGTGTTGGCTGCTTTTCTGCAATAATTTCTGCCGTTCTTTTTGCACGAATTAACGGGCTTGTATAAATAACATCCCACTCTTCATGCTCCATCCTATTAGCAACACGCTCTGCCATGTGGATGCCCTCTTCATCAAGTGGTACATCAGTACTTCCTTGAGCCCGTCCTTCTTTATTCCAAGCTGTTACACCGTGTCGTATAAAACCGATTGTTGTCATGTTAAATCCCCCTTATATTTATTATTCCATACCGCTTCCATCTGTTGAGGTGCTTATGCAAAATGCTTAACAGCAATTTCTACGGCGATCCCTTAACTGAAATTTACTATGAAAATGTTTTTTTAGCAACAAACTATAGTTCTCAAAAATTTTTCTTTCACTTGACCTTGCCGTTGCGTAAAGGTTTAGACTGTAGATATTAGGAGGTGATGGCGTGGAATATACGGTGCAAAAGCTTGGTCAGTTAGCGGGAATAAGCACACGGACCCTGCGATACTATGATGAAATTGGCTTGCTTAAACCTGCACATATCAATTCATCTGGTTATCGCATTTATGGTTCTGCCGAAGTAGACAGACTGCAGCAAATTTTATTCTACCGAGAACTTGGGGTGAATTTGGATAGCATTAAAGAAATAATGACATCGGAGACGTTCGACGGAGCAACTGCATTAAAGGAACATCGAGAAAAACTGCTTGAAAAAAGAGCTCAATTAGATTTATTGATCGAAAATGTGGATAAATCCATTCAACTAACGGAAAGGAAGATAAACATGACAGACAAAGAAAAATTTGAGGGGTTTAAACAAAAGCTTGTAGATGACAACGAGCAAAAGTACGGGAAAGAAATACGTGAAAAGTATGGCGAGGATGCTGTGAATAAATCCAATGCTAAAGTAAAGGGTATGACCGAAGCACAGTACGCAGAAGTGACAAACTTAGAGCAACAAGTTTTAGATAATTTAAAAGCGGCAATGGCAATAGGTGATCCAACAGGAGAGCTTGCACAAAAAACAGCGGATTTACACCGCCAATGGCTAAGCTTTTACTGGAATCAGTATACAAAAGAAGCACATGCAGGTGTCGCACAAATGTATGTGGACGATGAACGTTTTACTGCATACTACGACAAGATTCGGCCTGGTGCTGCGGAGTTTTTAAGAGATGCTGTACACATTTATACAAAAAACTAGAAGGCTTTTGCCTTCTAGTTACATCTTAGTTATTTATTACTCTGTCGATTATGTGGATATCTTCTGGATAAGCCAAAGGAAGTTCTCCAATTTCTTTTAACGACTTCCAAGCTATTTCATGAATGAATTCATCTGGGTCTTGGATCGTTATTTCCCCACTCACTATTTCCACTAAAAAGTATTCTACATGAAAAGAAATTCCATGTTCACTTATAATCTCATTTTTAGTATGTACTTTTTCAATTGTGCGAACTGTAAAGCCTGTTTCTTCCCAAAATTCTCTTACACAGCATTCTTCAAATGTTTCCCCTTCTTCTAATGTCCCGGATGGAACGGTCCATTTCCTTTCTTCTCCTGGAGCTGCTTGAAGAACCATTAGTACCTCCTTTTTTTCATTTATATAAATACCTGCTGCGCCTTGCCATTTGAACATTCTCTTTTCCTCTTCTCTATCATCAGATTAAATCTACATCATTAATTTCGGGGACGTATCTTGATTTTTTAAGATCCACAAGCCCATTTGGACGAAAACAAACACCTTCTGCTTCTAGCATCGCTCGTTGAGAATAGGCCGATTCCTCGTCCGGAATTGCGATTTCTCCTTTTATATTTATTACTCGATGCCAAGGTAGGTTGTGTTTTGTACTCATCGTGTGAAGTATACGTACGACTTGTCTTGCCCCACGTGCACTTCCAGCTTCTTTTGCAATTTGCCCATATGTCATGACTTTTCCTTGTGGTATCGCATTTATTATTTGAATAACTCTTTCCGTAAAGGGTTTCAATACTCTTCATCCTTTCATTACTTCGATTATAACTGATTAAGAATATTTTATTCAGTACCTTGCATAGGATAATACTGTGTGATATATTATCCTCAAAGGTACTATTCATTAAACAATAGTGAAAGGAGTGAACTAGGAGTGAATATTCAATTTAAAAAAGGCGTGCTGAATCTTTGTGTGCTTGTTTTATTGGATAAGCAGGATCGATATGGCTATGAGCTTGTCCAAAAAATATCCGACCAAATTTCCATTTCGGAAGGTTCCGTTTACCCGTTATTACGGCGCTTGACGAAGGAAGGATATTTTACTACGTATTTACAGGAATCTACAGAAGGCCCTCCGCGTAAATATTATAAGCTGACGGAACTTGGTAGAACGTATTTACATGAGCAGTTGAGCGAATGGAAAAGCTTCACAAATGGTGTAAACAATCTAATCGAAGAGGGTGTAAAAAATGACTGAACAACAGTTTTTAAACGAATTAGAGCTTGCTTTAACTACGCTTTCAGCGGATGAACGAAACGATATCCTTTCTGATATAAAAGAGTATTTTGTAAGTGGCCGCGAGGATGGTAAAACAGATAGCGATATTGCTGCATCACTCGGTTCTCCGAAAGAAATTGCACAAGAATTAGTGGAATTTCCGATTCAAGAAAAAATTTCGACTGAAAATAAAGTAATTAGAATTCCGCAATCGAACTTTTCCAATGTAACGATGAATATCGACTATGGCTCTCTAAACGTTTTTCCTTCTGAAACAGATGAAACCATTATTGAATTATTAGGGGAAAACGAAAAGCTAAAACTCACTGCAGAAGTTGTGAACGATACTTTATCGATTCAATTAAAATCAAAGAAGTTCCAGTTTTTCAGTTTTATATTCCTTATTAAAGAGATGAAAGTAAATGTAGCATTACCTAAAAAACTGTACACGACAATCATCATGAAAACAGACAATGGCCGGATTCGTGCGGAAAAAATGCTCGGAAAAGCGATTAAAGCCACTTCCGATAATGGCAGCATCGGCTTAAGAGAAGTTGCCGCTACTGTTTTAGAGATAGAAACGGATAACGGGCGCATTGAAATGGATAAAGTGCAAACAGATAAGCTTTCCACACAAACAGACAATGGCAGAATTGAGTTGCGTAATGTCGATGCGGAGCAGATCATAACGGAAACGGATAATGGACGAATCATGATGGAATACGTGAATGGGGATATTATTGGGAAAACTGATAACGGACGAATTACGCTTCTGACCTCGAGTCTTGACCGCATGATTCAGTTAGAAACGGATAATGGCAGTATTTTAGTTGAAACTGAGAACGAACCAACAGATGTATCGATACACGCAAAAACTGACCACGGCAGAGTTAGTATTTTTGGGGAAAAGAATTCTCGTACAGTATTTGGGAATGGAGCGAATACAGTTCGGCTTTCCTCTGATAATGGGAAGATTACTGTTGCGATTAAAGCTTTGGTCTAAAAAATAGCTCTTTGCTTATGGCAAAGGGCTATTTTTTTGTACTTGAACGACACAAAATCCACTCTGAACATGCAAAACGAACAAGGCTACCTAAAGATTACTTCAAACGCAGTGATTGTTAATACGTGCGAACAGGTACGATCAATTGTAAAACAATGTCATCATTAGCAGAATGTAAAATGAAGGGACGCATAGCACCTGTAAATTGAATCATTATGTCCTGTCCATCTAAGGCTCGTAAAGCGTCCATCATATATTTCGCACTAAATGAGAGCGCTATCCCTTCCCCTTCGATTAAAGTAGATTGAATTTCTTCTTCCACTTCTCCTATTTCTGGTGAGTTAGATGATATTTCCACAGTATTTCCTTCTAAGGAAGCCAACCGAACAATGTTATTACGCTCTTCACGTGCTAATAAAGAAGCACGGTCAATTGCTTGAAATAATGCTTTCCCATTCATCGTAATAGACGTTTTAAATTCAGTGGGAATTAAGCGAGAGGTGTCTGGGTAATTCCCTTCCAACAAACGAGAGTAGAGCAATACATCTTCCGTTTTAAATAATACTTGTTGATTCGTTATCGCAATATAAACAGGTTGTGACGAGTCTCCAATGATTTTGCTTAATTCATTTAAGCTCTTTCCAGGAATAACTACATTATATTCTCCTTCAATGGGCTGCTCTAAAGTCAGTTTGCGACGAGCAAGACGGTGACTATCTGTAGCTACGCAAGTCAGCTCCCCGCCCTTTATCTGCCAGAGAACACCTGTTAATACGGGACGATTTTCAGAAGTTGATACAGCAAATACTGTTTCACGTACTATTGATTTCAATGAATTAGCTGGAACTATAAATTGACGGTCATCTTGAATTTCTGGTAGCAAAGGGTAATTAGAAGCTTCCAACCCAATTAAATGAAACTTCGACTTACCAGACCGGATATGTGTATGTTGATTTTCTTTCACTTCTATTTCCACATCACTAGTTGGTAACTTCCGTATGATTTCATTAAACATACGTGCCTGAACAACGATCGCACCTTCTTCTATTATTCGAATGACTTGGTTCCCATTTTCTTCAGCTTTAATAAATTTTTGAATTGTTATATCCGAATCGCTACCAGTCAATTTTAACCCTTCTTCTGTAACTTCCAATTTTATCCCCGTCAATATGGGAACGGTAGTTTTTGAACTGACAGCTTTCATTACATCATTTAACCCATCTAATAACCGTTGACGCATAATTTCAAATTTCATCATTTGCCCCCACTTGTAAAAGTATTATTTTCCCCTTACTATGTCCAACTTGGGAATAGCCACTTTAGGTTGAAGCAAGACCTTTTCCAATAAGGTTTGCAGAGACTGGCTTTTTCCCTATTTCCCTTGCCCATATAGATAATTGTCCAATATGATGAATTTCGTGAGCAATTACATGTCGCATAACCTCACCCCATGTGTCAGTATCAACTCTTCCATCAGGCATAATATCTTGAAACAACCGATTATCCATGCTTTCATCCCATTCACGAACAAACTGCACTACTTCTATTTTGAATTTAGCATCCAACTCTCTGACCTTTTGTAAACTTTGATAATCTCTGAAATTCTCTTGGAAATCTGACTTTCCTTGAAGAATTCGTATCCAACTCCACTCCACATCTATAATGTGGAAAAGTGTATGCAATATCCCACCTACTCCCCCTTTTCTTTCAGCGAGAAGGTCTTCCTCGTTTACATCTTCACACCATCGATACCAATCTTCCCTTACCATCCAGTTATACTGAAATAGCATTTTCAACATAATTTCCCCTTTAATTATTGAATCTTCATTTTTCAAATCCTAAATGAACGGAATCTATCAGTTTTTGATAACCAATCTCCTGATAGATTTTGTTGGATGTTGGATTCAGCATATCTGTGTAGAGCACACAAAATTGGAATTCCTTTAGTAGTTCTTTGCTTCCGGCTGCTACCATTGTGCGTGCGTATCCTTTTTTTCGCTCTTCTTTTGGTGTGAATACGAGTGAAACGGTGACACCATGTGCTGTTGGTCTTGCTTTTTTCATCATTGACACAATATGTCCTTCGTTTTCCCACAGAAATACTTCATTTGCATCAAGCATTGCTTTCACTTTATTTTTCACTTCTACTAGTGCTGTTTTTGGCAGTCCTGTATCTTCTTCGAATTGGCTATACCATTTCTCAATAAGAAGTGCATCATCTTTTGTTGCATAACGCCAAGCACCAGGGCTCATTTCAAGTGATTCTTCCACTTTATCTAAGCGGTAAAGACCTTGGTCCATCAAAACAGAGAAGCTTTGTCCTGTTTTCTCTTGCCATTTTTGAGCAAATGCGTATGCCCATTCTTTCACACTAATAATAGAGTTGATAGGAATAGATTGTCGTATTAGCTCATCGATACTTAGATCGATGCAATCTCGCATTCGCCCATTATCCACAAAAATGATATTGAGTGGATGCGGTGGAGTCATTTGGAATATTGCTAGTAATTCACCATCTTCTTCGATTGTTGCCATATATGGATTTTCGTATTTTCCATCTTTAATTGCTTGTAGTACTCCGAAAAATAAACTAAACTTATCCTCGTATTTTACTAAAAAAGGGGTAGCTACTCTTGCAAAGTCTTCTGCATTTTCATATCTCTGAAATTTCATATTATTCTCCTCCTCTTCACCTTTGTATGTTAATATAACGTAAAATACCATTGAAGGGGAGTCTATTTTATGAAAATTGTTTCTATT
The DNA here is from genome assembly GCF_044762745.1 of Psychrobacillus sp. NPDC096426. Taxonomy (NCBI): domain Bacteria; kingdom Bacillati; phylum Bacillota; class Bacilli; order Caryophanales; family Bacillaceae; genus Psychrobacillus; species Psychrobacillus sp. NPDC096426. Next base: position 141,330 of record NZ_JBIWEX010000002.1, read on the forward strand.
CGCGATATTCATATCGGAGAAGGTGTTCCAAAAATTATTGTGCCACTTATGGGAAGAAACGTAGATCAGCTTCTTTTGGAAATAAAAACAATCAAGCAAGTTGCCCCGGATATTGTGGAATGGCGCGCTGATACGCTAGAGGGAATTGATAATTTAGAAGTAGTGAAAGAGACGCTTTCCACCATTCGAGAAGCGTTATTCCCTACCCCACTCCTATTCACATTTAGAAGTCATCGTGAAGGTGGAAATAAACTAATTGAAGATGTCTATTATAAGCAACTTCTTGAAAATGTTATTAGATCAAAAGCAATTGATTTAATAGATGTAGAGCTATTTTCTTCGAATGTGAACGAAATTGTGGAAACAGCTAAGATTAATAATATTTATGTAGTTATGTCTAATCACGATTTTGAGAAAACACCAGCGAAAGAAGAAATTATTTGGCGACTGCGAAGAATGCAGGAGTTTGGTGCGCATATACCGAAAATTGCTGTAATGCCCAAGGTTCCAACCGATGTACTGACTTTATTAGATGCTACCTACACAATGAAATCTCTTTATGCAGATCGACCAATTATTACGATGTCAATGGCTTCGACCGGTGTTATTAGTCGAATAGCAGGACAAATTTTCGGCTCTGACGCAACATTTGGTTCTGGAGTAGAAGCATCCGCTCCTGGTCAAATACCAGCTGAAGAGTTAAGAAAAATGATGGAAATTTTACATACAAATTAATTGATTAGAGATTGTCCAACCTTAGTGATCGATGGTCCAGTTCGATTGATAGATTGTCCAATTTAATTGATTGATCGTCCAACATTCATTAGAGATTGTCCAGTTCAACAAAAATACCAAGGAAAGCTTCATTTCCTTGGTATTTTTTATAGCTGCTGCGCTAGTCGAATCATATCTACACAAGCTATTCCGTTTTCTACAATCTCTTCATCATAATGTATCTTGAAAAAATCCTTATCAACACCAGTAATTCTAAATCCACATTTTTGATACAAAGCGAGCTGACCTATGCTTGAGTTGCCTGTCCCTATTTCTATTATTTTATAACCATGTTGTTTTGCTTTTTGAATTGCATCCAACACAAGTGTCTTGCCGATTCCTTGCCCGTGACATTGTTCTGCAACCGCTATATTTACAAGCTCTACTGTATCAGGTCTCGTCGGTAGTAGGACATACACGCCGACTGTTTCTTCATTAATCACAGCTATATAGCATTCACCGCGGGCTACATATTGCTTAACAAGTGATTCAGAAGGATCTGCCAGGAGCAATAAATCCATTGGATATGCTTCTTTGATTAGCTTCGTTATCAATCTATTCCTCTCCATTTTCTAATTTTAATAGTTTTTCTTTCATTTCCAAGCCACCACGATAACCTGTTAACGCACCATTTTTTGCTACCACTCGGTGACATGGAATCTTAATAAGCACTGGATTTGCACCGATTGCAGCTCCAACTGCTCGAACAGCTGCGGGATTATTAATGAGATCCGCGATTTGTGAATAGGATTTCTTTTCGCCGTAAGGAATTTTCGTAAGTGCATCCCATATAGCTAATTGAAATTCCGTTCCTTTTAAGTCCACTCGCATCGCAAATTCACGGCGAGTACCTTCTAGATATTCTTTCAACTCATTCATGTGAGGAGTTAAGGCTTTTTCACTCTCTACTAATTCATGTTTTGGAAAACGCTTCTTCAGCCATGCTTCCATTTCTTCGTAAGGTTTGCTTTGCGAACCTACGTAACTTAATCCTTTTTCTGTTGCAGCCATGTTAAGTCTCCATTCGTTATGAATGAAAAGTGTCCAATATATTTTATTCATTTGAAAAGTTCTCCTTTTTTCTATATTGAATTGGTGTCATCCCCGTTACCTTTTTAAACAATGTGATGAAGTAGGGTATATTCGACATACCAATGGCAGCACCTATTTCGAAAAGTGATTTATCTGTAGTGACTAAGTACTCTTTCGCTTTACTAATCCTAGTTTGTTGCATATATTCTATTGGCGATTTGCCTAATACTTTCTTAAACGTTCTCTGTAAATGATAGGGGCTTCCATGACATAAATCTGCAAGTGTATGTAGCGTTAACGACTCGGTGTAATGATCATCGATATACTCTTTAATTTGTGTGACCCATTCCTCATCCGGCAATCGTAATCCACCTGGTTTACAGCGTTTACATGGTCGAAAGCCTTCTTGTATCGCTTCCTTTGCCTCCATATAAATTCGGACATTTTCTTTCTTCGGTGGGCGTGATTTACAAGAAGGTCTGCAAAATATTCCGGTCGATTTGACAGCGTAAAAAAATATGTCATCATAATTTTTATCGTTTTGAATAATTGCCTGCCATTGTTCATTGTTCACAGTACCACCTCCCCTTTAAGTATACTTATTTTTACAATATAAGTGCAGTTTTGAAGACATAATAGCAAGATAACGAAATTTTTTATGTTTATAATAAAAGAACAAAGGAGTGTCGCAGTATGATATGGGAAGAAAAAGAGGAACAAATTTTATTAAAAACTATACCAGATTTTAATTTTACACAGAATCTAAACTATTTGTCTCGATCCACAAATGAATGCCTGTTTCATATTCACGACAATAAAATAAGAAAAGCCATTACTGTCGATAAATATACAATCCTTGTTGAAATTAAGGAACATGATGAACATACATTACTCATTGAGTTTTTAGGAAACACAAGACCTGGGAGGAAAGAAGTTCGCGAACAGGTTGTCTCATACATTATCGAATGGTTTGATCTGAAGACAGAAATAAACCCCTTTTATGAGATAGCTGAAAAGGATCCAGTGCTTAACCAAGCGACTTTACAATTTAGAGGATTACGTATTATGGGAATACCAGACTTGTTCGAATCGATGGCTTGGGGCATATTAGGTCAACAAATTAATTTGACATACGCATACACGCTGAAGCGACGTCTCGTCGAAAAGTATGGACGCTCAGTTACTTTCGAAGGTGAGCAGTACTGGGTATTTCCGACAGCGAGAGATATTGCAAAACTTACCGTGGAAGATTTAGCAGAATTAAAGATGACTGTGAAAAAATGTGAGTACTTAATAGACGTGGCAGGCCAGATAGATACGGGATTACTTACGAAAGAAATGCTGTTAGAAACAAATGATGTTAAAAAAGCAGAAAAAATACTAACGAAAATTCGTGGAATCGGACCATGGACAGCAAACTATGTGTTAATGCGCTGCTTGAGATTCCCTTCTGCATTTCCTATTGATGATGTAGGGCTGCATAATGCGATCAAGCATGTAATTGGATCTGATCAAAAGCCTACGAAGGATACGATACAACAACTAGCTTTACCTTGGAAAGGCTGGGAAGCTTACGCAACGTTCTATTTGTGGAGGTTTTTGTATTGAAGTAGAACGCCCCTTTTGATGAGTAAAGGGGCGTTTCTTAGATTTGGTTGCTCTGATTAATGAATTGATTGCTTTCATAGTGGATATGGTTGCTCTCGTGACTAGATTGGTTGCTTTCTCAGTCGATTTGATTGCCCTAACCCAGTAATTTGAAGCTAAATGTAAATTTAAGGAACTAGCACTTCTAAAATGTCCTCTGATACATAGGAATTATTGTTTTTCAATACTGGGTTCTCTATAAATTGTCGTAAACTTCGATTATGGCTATACGTCTTATCACCGATTGTAATAATGAGAGAGCTATTCCCTAGATTTAGGTATGTTCCATTGCCCTTTGAATATGTTAGTACTACATAGCCAAGATGCTCTCCTACTTTTTTTAGTGGAATCATTTTTGTTCCATTTTGCATGAAGTGGTCCTGCTCAATAATAGTTTGTATTTCTTTCATTTCTGGTGATAGATAGTTAATCGCTACAATTTTACTTGGTGGTGTTTGTGCTGGAATACTCATCGTTGTTATTGTGTAAAATACAACTAGCTCTTTACCATTTAAGTCTTCTTTATCGATTTTCTCGCCTTTTTCATTTACTAAAATAGTTTCTTCGCCTATGTTAAGTTTTAGTTCTTTATCTAGACTTACAAATTTATCATCAAACTTAGATACTTTAACAGAACCTATTTTTTCTTCGTCATGCACGATTACTAATTCTGGATAAATTTGTGCCGGGTAGATCATAATCATTGGCTTGTTTTTATCATAGTATGCGTCTATACGTTGCCCTTTTTGAAATGCTTCTTTTTCTACAGCCTTTGTCGTTCCGCTATTGAATAAAAGGGTATCATCGTTCAGTTTGAAAATGGTAATTTGCGGTTCTTTTTCTTCGGTTTCCACTGTCAATGTCACTACGTCTTTTTTCACTTCAACATCTTTCACTATTCCGGAAGACTTTATAAAAGCAGTTGTGTCTTCTTGTTCCATCGTCATTTTGTCCTCGCTTTGCGCATTCACTATAGGCTGTTGGAAAACAAATCCCGCGGCAAGGATCGCTGCTCCAAAAATACTTAATTTTTTCATCTTCACGCCTCCATTCATTGGATTGGACGACCAACTGAGGAAAATGTTACATAAAAAAATGAAACATTTTTCTACTAGCTCCGTATAGATTGATGAAAAGAAAAAATAGATGGGAGTATACATATGACGTTATCTATTAATCAAGTAACAAAAAGATATCAAGACTTTGTTGCCGTTGACAATCTTTCCTTCACGATTGAGAAAGGAGAAATTTTTGGTCTGATCGGGCAAAATGGTGCTGGTAAAACTACGACGTTTCGTATGATTCTAGATCTTCAAGAAACAACAGAAGGCACAATAATGTGGAATGGAACAAATATCAATTCAATTAACCGAGACCTTTTAGGATATTTACCGGAAGAACGAGGTATTTTCCCTTCCATGACGGTAGAAGATCAGCTTTATTTCTTCGGTGAACTAAGAGGAAAATTAAAAAAAGAACTAAAAAGAGAAGTGGACTATTGGATTGAACGCTTTGAATTAGAGGATAAACGAAAAGCAAAAGCTGAAACGTTATCGAAAGGGAATCAACAAAAAGTGCAGCTGATAGCAAGTTTTATCCACCAACCGGAGTTTCTAATTTTAGATGAACCTTTTAGTGGATTAGATCCAGTAAATAAGGATTTGTTAAAAAGCGCAATTTTACAATTAAAGGATAAAGGAACGACGATTTTGTTCTCCAGCCATCAAATGGATAACGTAGAGGAGCTTTGTGATCATTTATGCTTGTTGAAACGAGGGGTTTCTTTATTTTCCGGTAGTTTATTAGACTTGAAGAAGCAATACGGGAAAACAAAATTGACGATTCGAACGGATGTCCAAAAAGACGTACTCGGAAATTTGAATGGTGTGAAAGATATTCAAGTTGGTAAAGACCAATACATCTTAACATTAGAAGATGAATCGTATGCACAATCTATATTTGACTTTGTATCGAACGGCAAATATATTGAGAAATTTAGTTTAGATTATTTAACATTAGATGAAATCTTCAAAGATAAGGTTGGTGGAACGAATGTCTAAGTTTTGGTTGCTTGTGAAGCAGTTGTATACACAAAAGGTAAAAGCCAAATCTTTTATTATTGGAATCATCCTTTATGTTGCTATTATTAGCGGTGTAATGTTTTGGTCGGATATTAAAGAAGCTTTTTTCCAGAATGAACCTTTGCAAGTCGCTATTTTGAATGAAACAGATGCAGAAATGGAAAGTTTTTTTGAATCAACAAGTGATATAGAGTATTCGTTTCCCGAAGGAGAGATAGCAAAAGTAGAACAGCAAGTGATCGATGGTGATTATGCGGCAGCTGTTTTCATCCGAGATCAAGACAATTCATTAGCAGCTGAGATCGCAACGTTCAAACCACTTACATTTAATGATCAATTAAGCATCTCCTCTACCTTGCAGTACGCAGGTAAAATATATGAAGTACAACAATTGAATTTAACAGCGGAGCAAGCAGAAAAAATTCTTCAATCAGAAACGATTATTTCTGCAAAAAATTTAAATATCGACTCAACTTCAGGTAAAAGTGAGGACGAAAAAGCTGCTGGTATCGGAGTTTCTTTCTTAGTAGGATTCCTTATCTATTCGTTCATGATGACATTTTTATCAATGATTACTACAGATGTTGCATCTGAAAAAGGCTCGCGTGTTTTAGAAGTCTTACTTGCAAGTATTAAGCCATCTACTCACTTCCTGGCAAAACTTACAGGAACATTTTTACTTGCTTTAACCCAAATTGGGGCACTTTTAGTTGTTCAAGGTTTGTTATTTATGTTCATAGACGGTGGTTCGAAATGGGATATGGTCGTGGACATTGCAAATGAGCTATCCCTTAGTTATATAGGGTACGCCGTTTCGTTTCTGTTGCTAACGATTATCCTATACTTAATCCTAGGAGCACTACTAGGTTCTCTTGTTTCCAAAGTGGAAGAGTCAGGCCAAGCGATGATGCCCGCGATGATGGTTGGGATTATTGGTTTTTACGTGCTCATCTCTGGTATGGCTAGTCCAGATACAATGCTCATCAAAATATTCTCATATATTCCATTCACAGCTGGAATGGTAATGCCCCTTCGAATTGGAGCGACCGATATTGCCTCGTTCGAACCAATTGTCGCAATGCTCGTGTTAATCGGAACCGTTATATTAATGTTCCTAATAAGCTTATCTTTCTATAAACGAAGCGTATTAACGTATAGCTCAGGCGGCATTATTCAAAAAATTAAAACCGTTCTTAAAGTGACGACTTAATACTCGCCACATTTATACACAATGTTTACTGAAACCATCGTAAAAGTTTAAACTTTTACGATGGTTTTTTACATTTATTACAGAACGCTCCGATTGGCTAGTTTCTCAACGTTTTTCACTCGGTAATAACTAAAACCAAAATCCACTTGAACTTCACAATCAAATACAGGAAGTTTTATGAAAAATAACGAAACTTAATACATTTTTTTATATTTAATAGAAGAAAAATACAATCATCCTCCAATAACATCCTTGAGATAATGGTCTTATTTAATTATCTAAATATACTGATATATGTTAAAATAATAGGAAAACGGGTTGTGGTTGTAATGGGTAAAATTATGTTAAAAGCATCCAATGTTCAGAAAGATATTGATGGCAATACGATTTTACAACATGTCTCCTTTAAAATTGAAGAAAATATATCTATTGCTATTCGCGGTTCCAATGGTTCCGGCAAAAGCACCTTATTGAAGTTACTTGCAGGGATTTATGAACCTACTAGCGGAAAGTTAATAAGAAATACAAATAAGATTGGATATGTCCCCGAGCATTTTCCAGAAGGCCTTCGATTCAAAGTAAAGGAATATTTAACATTAGTGGCATCCTTTCAAGGTATACCTGAGAAGGATATGGAAACAGAGCTATCCAAATATATCAGTTTGTTTGGAATAGAACCTTTTATAAACACTCCTCTAAAAAAATGTTCGAAAGGTACAAAACAAAAGGTAGGTATTCTTCAGGCACTTTTGATTAAACCAGACATCCTTTTATTAGATGAACCTTTAACCGGTTTAGATCCGAACTCACAACAAAATTTAATATCTATTTTAGAAAAGCTAAAAACAAGCATGACGATAATTTTTACCACCCATGAAGACCTGTTAGTGGATAACATTGCAAACCAGATACTATACGTGAATGATGGACGTGTAATAGTTCATACAGAAACTAAAAGCTCATATCGATTAATAAAAGTGAGATTTTCAAACAAAAGCTTTTTGACAGAACTTGAATTAAACGAAATTCATATTGAAGAGGACATAGCTCTAATAAGAGTACCCATAGATAAAAGTGATTTCCTGTTAAAGGAGCTTTTGAATAGAAATTGTTCTGTACTTGATGTCAGAGAAAGGATATAAATATGCAAGGATTTATAAAATACCAACTCAAAAGCTATATCCGCTCATTCAAAATTATCCCACCAGCAGCAACCTTCTTCATATGGATTGTTATTTTATATCATTATAGTGGTGTGGAAATATTGAGTAGTTACGCAGTTACAAGTATTGCCTTGTATCTAGTAACAACATGGATATCGATGAACTTATTTTCAATGGAAGAGGAAGCTGAAAAGAATATATTATTCGTGCAAGTGGGGAAAGTTAGATATTCACTGGGCAAATGGATTATTGGTATGCTCATTGCAATGGTATTTATGCTATTTGCAATCCTCTACCCTTTACTATTGGATAGTTTTAAAGAAGCAGTTCAACCAATACATTTGGGACTCTCTATTTTTATACATCTTTTATTGGCCGCATTCGGCATTTTAGTTGGTTCTTTTTCATCCATCTCTTCATTTATTCCGAAAAGATACACATGGCTTTCAGCAGTTCTTGTTATCGCAGTTACACTTTCATACGATGGTCTAGTGGAGAAGCTGTCATTATTAAAGTGGCTATTAATAGTGCTTCCTCCGGTAGTAAATGTGATTAACTTTTTTGTAATGGACGATTTAAAACATTTCGGAAAAGAATTTTGGATTATGTCCTCGTTTGCGATCTTATATTCAACTATTGCCTTCTACGTTTTAATGAAATTATTTATAAAAAAAGAAAGTTATGAATAAAGTTATAATATGATACAATGAATACAACTATTTTTGAGAGGAATGATGGGTGGACAATGGAAATGTAATCTTATTTCTTAAGTAGAGGTTTTTTCTGCGATACATTTGCGCAGTAACAAAATAAACACTACAAAATCGGAAATAGGATTAGTCTGCCCATTTTTCAATCAAATACGAATGATTCTCTACAACACACCATCTTGTAGTGGTTTTTTGCGTATTTAATTTACGGCGAGCAATCCTTCCGATTCATATTCGGAGGGATTTTTTATTCCTCCAAAAAGGAGCGGATTGTATGACATTACACGGAAAACTAATCGATATAAGTATCACATTTGGAGATAAGATTGTATTGGAAAAAGCAAAAGCAGATATTATAGCGGGAGCTGTTATTGGTATCGTAGGAGGAAATGGAGAAGGAAAGTCCTCCCTTCTTTCTGTACTAGCAAACGAAACACTTCCTTCCAGTGGGCATATAGAATGGTTCGGAAACACACCTATTATTAGCTACTTTAAACAAGAGGATGAACAATTTAAGCAAAATGACTTTGTGGAAGATGAATGGGCATATTTTAGTAAATGGTCTGTCCCGCAAAACAGGGAGTATGACAATTTAAGCGGCGGAGAAAAAATGAAAAGTCGTCTTTCCCGAGTATTTGCGGAAAAGGCGCAGCTTCTTTTATTAGATGAGCCGACCAATCATTTAGACCAAAGAAGCTTATCTTTTCTAAAAAAACAGATACAAGCTTACCTTGGAACAATTATTTTAGTGTCCCATGATCGTTATTTCTTAGATGAAGTAGCTAGTTGGATTTGGGAAGTGGAAAACAAAAAGCTAACAGTTTATGCCGGTAACTATACTTCTTTTCGACAAAAGAAAGAAGAGTCTAGACTCACACAACAAAGACTGTACGATGCTCAACAATCTAAGATCAAACAAGTAGAGAAACAAATATCAGACCTTCGAAACTGGTCTTCAAAAGCACATGCAGATTCAACGAAACACGAATTCAATAAAGAATATTACCGAGTGAAAGCAAAGAAAATGGATGCCCAAATTCGTTCCAAAAAGAAACGGTTAGAACTTGAGCTTTCTGAAAACACAGTAGATCAACCAGAAGAAGAAAAAGAAGTAGTATTCTCTATTGAAGGAAATAAGAAAAAGGGAAAACGCGTAATAGAAGCAAATCGCATGAGCAAAAAGTTTGAAGATCAACTACTGTTCCAAAATGTCTCTTTTACCGTCCAGTCTCAAGAACGTATTGCGATTTTAGGTGCAAATGGGAGTGGAAAATCGACATTTTTCCGCATGTTATTAGGGGAAGAAACCGTTGAAGGTGAACTTTGGAAGTCGGATGCGATGAATATTGGCTATTTACGACAAACTGTATTCGATTTACCAGAGGAAAAAACGCCATTTGAGTTTTTTGGACCAACTGACTTTGACAAACGTGGCAAGATTCAGACGCTCATGATGAATTTAGGGTTCTCAAAAGATCATTGGTCTCGTCCTATCCACACAATGAGTATGGGAGAAAGAGTAAAGCTAAAACTAATGGAGTTCATGCTAGACCAAAAAGACGTTTTACTGTTAGATGAACCAACAAATCATTTGGACCTCCCATCTCGAGAACAATTGGAGAAAACTCTTTCTTCTTATCCCGGTACCATTTTACTAGTTACACATGACCGTCACTTTTTAGAAAAACTAACGAATAAATTACTCATCTTTGAAAATAAAACGATTCGGAAAGTGGAAATGAGCTACAACGAGTGGATGCATAAAAACGAGGAATCCATGCAGGAAAAGGATTTATTAAAGCTAGAAACTGAACAACAAGCGGTCTTAGGAGAACTAAGCTATTTGCAGAAAAATGATCCTAAATACAGTGAATTAGACAAACAATTTGCATCACTGACAAAACAAATCATTGTACTAAAGAAAAAATAGAAACATATCTGTAATAAACCATCGATGTTTGTCAATTCCCCGGAAAATATGGTAAGAAGCATATTAATACATTTACATTCTGATTAATCCGCCATATAATATAATAAATCCAATAAGAAAAGTAGGTTTTAAAATGAAAACAATTCCAAAACCTCTAGTCATGGCAAATCAATGGACAATTGTATTATCTGTGATTATTGCGCTTATTACACAATCCGCGTGGATTTTATTCGTTCCACTTATCGCAAATCTTTTGAGCTTATTAACGGGATTTCACCCTATTTTAGTTATCGTAAAACGATTTTTATCTAAACCGGTAAATGAATATATTCAGGAAGACTACGCTCAGTTGAAATTCAATCAATGGCTGGCGGTTAGTTTTCTAATTGTTGCAAGTGTCAGTTATATATTAAACTGGTCCGTGCTATTTAATGTTGCTAACGTTATGGTTGGTCTAGCCGCATTTATTGCAATTCTTGGTTTTTGTATCGGTTGCTTTGTACACTTTCAGTATCAACAATGGAATTATCGGCGCAAAAATTCAATAACACGCTAATGAAAACAGCCTTTCCAGAAAAATTGGAGAGGCTGTTATTCGATTACTTCGTTTCTCGGTGAAGTGTACACTTTTCAAGCTCGGGCAATCTTTTTCAATTCTATACGTTCTGGATTATTACAGTTAATTTCCCTCTATATTGGAAGCTAATTTTTATGCCAAATTCATGTCTCCAACTAAAACTGCTATTATTCCAACTAAAGCATCTGCTTTTACAACTTAACCCGAAAAAACACTATTTCCGTACCCTCAAAAAGAAAAGGTTGCCTCTAAGTAGAAAAACTACTCGTGAGACAACCTTTTCTCTCTATTATTCTCCTAAGTCTACGTTATGGTAAACTTGTTGAACGTCTTCTAAATCTTCTAATGCATCGATCATTTTTTCAAACTGTGCTTGTGCATCTGCGTCCAATGAAATGTCGTTTTGTGCAAGCATTGAAAGCTCTGCAACCGTAAACTCTTCAATTCCAGCAGCTCTTAATGCCTCTTGCACTGCATGGAATTGATCCGGTTCAGCATAAACAATGACAGAATCCTCTTCTTCTAAAATATCACGAGCGTCTACGTCTGCTTCCATCAGAAGTTCTAACACTTCATCAGCTGTTTTCCCTTCCATACCAATAACAGCAGTAGCGTCGAACATATAAGCAACAGAACCACTAACGCCCATGTTACCGCCATTTTTACCGAATGCTGCACGTACATCAGATGCCGTACGGTTTACATTGTTCGTTAACGCATCAACGATTACCATCGAGCCGCTTGGACCGAAACCTTCATAACGAAGTTCATCATAGCTTTCTTCTGATCCGCCTTTTGCCTTCTCAATTGCTTTATCAATAATATGCTTTGGTACACTGTATGTTTTTGCACGTTCTAATACTACTTTCAATGCTTGGTTAGAAACAGGATCTGGTTCGCCTTGTCTTGCAGCTACATATATTTCACGTCCAAATTTAGCATATATACGGCTAGTATTTGCATCTTTGGAAGCTTTCTTTTCTTTAATATTATTCCACTTACGACCCATAAAGTCCCACTCTCTTTCGATTCATTTTCTACTTTTAGTATTATACAATAAATTCTTATTCAGTAGCAAAAAATCAAATACGCCACCGCGTATTTGCGTCCAGATTTTGAATTGAGCTTAGGCCTGCGTGATGCAGGTCAGTTGGCCGTTGTCGCATGGATGCGACGATATTAGGCTAACTTCATTCAAACATACTTTTCAAAATCTGTGACATCCGCCGGAGGCTTTGACCTTATTCTACAGGGTGACCCCCCTGTAGAATAAGGTCAAACACATTAACTTCCATATGTTTCTTGTAAAAACGTAATTGATCTGTTGATTAATTCTTTTAATACATCTACGTCAATATCTGCAACTTTATTAATATACACACATGCTTTTCCAGAAGTATGCTTGCCGAATCTCTCTAAAATGACTTCACGTTCCGTGTCTCCAGTTGCAAAATACAAACTGATCTTTGCTTTACGTGGTGAGAATCCAACTAGCGGCGCATCTCCTTCATGACCGGTAGCGTATTTATAATGATAGGATCCAAAACCAATAATACTTGGCCCCCACATTTTCGCTTTAAAACCAGACGTTTCTTCGAAAATCTCTAGAAGCTTATAAGCATCTTCCTTTTTTTTCGGGCTATCCACGTTTTCAATAAATTCAATGACACTTTGATCTGATTCTCTCATCTTTTGTTCGTATTTCGCCATGTTAACATCCCCTTTAGAATATTAACTTCATTTTACAGGTAATTCGCATGTTTGACGAATTACTTTATCACTAAAAAAGAGCCTTTCTCGATTCCTCGAAAAAAAGCTCGTCCTTTATTCTATCTAGATGGTTTTATTAAGAAACCACCGTTAAATCTAGTTGGTTCGTATGAAATGATGAAAGCTTTAGGCGATAAAGAAAGAATGTAGTCTCTCAGTTTTAATTCATTTTTTCGCTTTGCTAATACTTTCATACAAAGTCGTTTTCCATCTTTTCCGTCCGCAACCCATGATGTTACACCATAGCCTTTTGCACGAACTTGAATCGGAATTTCAATTTCCAATGAGTCGACGATCACATCAAATACAACATAGCCAAGCGCTAATCGATTTTCAATAATACTTCCACAATATACTCCAAGACCCCATCCAACACAATAAGCAATAATATTTAACGGCTTGTCCAGATTATCGAGGACCATCGTTAACCCCATTAAATAGACAAACACTTCTGCCATTGATAAAAAAGACGCCACTACTCTGTAACCTTTAATAACTAAAATCAAACGTAGAGTAGTTAATGTCATGTAAACAACATTAATAACAATAATAAGCAATATGATAGAATCCATATTCACTTCCACCTTTCCTTCGTAATACCGTGGCTTTCGTCAAGTATTCCAATCATTATACAGGATTTCTTTCAAAATGGTATTAAAACTCTTTTCATCTTTTGTAAATTAAAAACAGGGACAGCTGATTTTCTCAGAATGCCCCTTCATTCATTATAATGTTTTCTCCATTAAAATCTTATGTGTCCCTTTTTCACTCTTGAAAGTTTCGATCACGTCAAAGCTAAACTTAATATTGAGTAGTAGCATTTCTCGTCGTTTGTTCCGAGAAATCGTGCGGATTTTCGTATAGCCGAGTGACTTTACTAATTCATGCTGACGTCGCATAAGTTCGGATGCAATCCCTTTTCCGCGATAATCAGAATGGACACCACCTAGCCAACTGTAAAACGTATAATCATTGAACTCATGTCCAATCTTAAAACCCACAACTCGATCACTTTCTAACGCTACAAAGATTAGTAGATTCTTCTTCTGAGTTAGCTCTTCTAATCCTAGCTCTGCTCCTTCAAAAACATGCTTATGTAGCTCCATAATGCCTATAAGCACATTACTCTCTGGTATCTCCTGATAATATATATATTCCATCTAATCGTTCCCCTTATTAAAAATGCATCTACATATCTGTTTCCACTATTTTCTTTAATTCGCTAGCTCAAGAAATGTTAAAGTTCCATTATTTTAGGTATCTCGCCTATCCCTCTTACTTTATTTCTTTCATATCCCTCGTATCTGTTTTTATGTTTATCCACTCCATTATTTCCCCTGTTTGCTTTAGTTTCACTCCAGTTAGCTTGTTGCCAAATACGGCAGCTGTATCAATATTCCAAGAGTTACTTTGCTCATTATAAATTGGAGAATCACATGGTGTATGGCCGATAATCTGCAGTTTTTGTATATTTTTCAACGGGCCTCTATTCCATAAGATCCCGTGTTGGCTTGGTTCATTGAAGGGATTACTCGCTGACTCGGATATACCTGCATGGCTTATAAAGACGTGATCATTTCCCCAATACAAGGGCATTGTTTGGAACCATTCTACGTCATCTAGTATGTCTTGGCCTGCCGCTAAATATTGATGTAATGTTTCTGAGCCACTTTGCATTAACCAATTATTATTTGGCGGGTTTGTTATATGTTCTATCATCTCATATTCATGGTTACCTTTTATAAAAACTGCTTGATCCATATTTTCTTTCTGTAATTGCCTTGCTAGTTTTACCACTTGCGGAGATCCGTTTCCACGGTCTATTAAATCACCTAGCTGAATCAGTATTTCCGTTTCTTTATTCCATTGTTCAATCATCTTCAAAAATGTTTCATAACAGCCATGGACATCCCCAATGACAAATAAGTTCAATAAGATTTCTCCTTATCACCGCATTTTTGATTTCTTTTAACATGCATTCTTGTTCATTAATGATAAAAATCTATCATCTGGACAACTCTTTGTATTCCGCTACCATTTTAGCTAAAAGTGCCTGACAACCTTCTAACACAAGATCATACGTTTCTTGAAAATCTCCTGTATAATAAGGATCCGGCACATCTTTTTGATGATAGGTTAAATCTAAGAAACGCATAACTTTCGGATGATCTGACTGTCCTAGCATCTCTCGAATATTGGTTACACTACTTTGATCCATACCAATAATGTAATCAAATTTCTCGAAGTCCTCTTTGTGCAATTGACGTCCAGCCATTCCTTTCGTTGAAATATTATATTCCTTAAGCTTAGAAATTGTCCCTCGGTGAGGTGGATCACCGATATGCCAATCACTCGTTGCAGCAGAGTCCACTTGGATTATCGTTTAACTTCTCTTCCTCTACTAAATTTCTAAACACAGCCTCCGCCATAGGAGAACGACAAATATTTCCAAGACAAACAAATAATACGTTAATCATTCTAAACTTCCTCCCTTGTGGACCGCTTTTTCATACACTTTGATGAACCCTCCAAAAGGTCCATAAGTTATAGTAGAGTTTGTCCACCCATATTTCTCGTAGTATCCTTCTAAATCGCTGGATAAATATAGTTTTCCATGCCCTAGCTGCGCAGTTATTTGTAGTCCATGTTCTAAAAGTTGTTCACCTATAGAGTGGCCTCTATACGCTGGATCTACGTATAAGCATGCTAACCATGGAAACAAATCTTGGCGACTATTAATATCATTTCGAAGTAATGCATAAGTACCGATAATTTTATTATTTTCTATTGCAACATAAAAACTAGGAAGAGAATCAGGTGTTTTCCCAGAATGAGCCATACAATCTTCATAAAATTTAAAGTTACTCTCACTGTCCCATTGTTCCCAGAATACTTTCACTGCTTCTTTAAATAGTTCTCGTCTTTGTTGAATTTCGATTATCTCCATATTAACTCTCATCCTTTAATTTGATATATAATAATACTAGTATGAGTTAGAATGTTCTGTCTACTAACCAGAAGATTGGAAGGTGTATTTATATAAGAAACAGAGGAGCAACTGTCATTATTGAAAACGGCCGGGTTGCATTGATCAAACGAACGAAGCCACATGTAACCTATTATGTATTTCCAGGTGGTGGGATTGAGGAAGGTGAAACACCAGAGGAAGCAGCAATCCGGGAAACGCATGAAGAACTAGGGGTGCATGTACGTATTCACCGCCTACTGAAAGTATTAGATTATAACGGAAGGCAGCACTTTTTCCTAGCTGATATTATTGGTGGGAAATTTGGTACAGGCACTGGAGAAGAGTACTCGCATACTTCCGTTCAGCGTGGGATTTATGAACCTATATGGATTGATCTCAATGATCTTTCTACATTAGACGTTCGCCCCAAAGTGATTGCGGAACTTCTCTTAACCGAGTGAAAAACAGTCCAAGGTGAGCACAAAATGACAGGTTTTAAAAATTTGTATTGTTTATGATAGATGCAAGGAGTGAGGGTCATAGGTTGGGTTGAGTCGATTCAAAGAGCAATCAATTATATAGAAGAACATCTACTAGATGATTTGGCGGTGGAACGAATTGCAAAAGAAGCAAACGCGTCGGCATTTCATTTTCAACGAACGTTTAGCCTTTTAACCGACATATCCATAGCGGATTATATTCGCCGCAGAAGATTAACTTTAGCGGCACTGGAATTAATAAATACTGAAAACAAAATTTTGGACCTTTCCTATAAATATGGCTATGACACTCCCGAAGCTTTTACGAAGGCCTTTCGAAAGCAGCATGGCGTGACACCGAGTGATGCACGAAAGAAATTAGGTAATTTACAATCATACAATCGCCTGGTCATCCAGGTGAGCTTGAAAGGAGCCGAACCAATGAAGTATAAGATTGTGGAAAAAGAAAGTTTTCAAGTTGTTGGAGTGAAAAGAACATATAACTGTAAAACAGGTGAAAATCTGGAAGGTATCCCGCTATTTTGGGATGAAGTGAACACTGATGGTACGGATGATTTGCTTTTCCAATTAAACAATGGCGAAATTGAAGGTGTTCTAGGAGTTTGTGTGGTTGATGAAAGTCAGAAAGATAGTGGCTTAATGGACTACTGGATCGCTTCTGCACATGAAGGAGATGTTCCGGAAAATTTTTCGACATTGGAGATACCCTCTTCGAAATGGGTTATATTTGAAGTTCACGGTCCGATGCCACATGCAATGCAAGACACATGGAAACAAATTTATTCGGAATGGTTCCCTTCTAATCCGTATGTCCCAGCAGGAACTCCTGAGTTAGAAGTGTATTCCAATGAAAACCCAAAAAATGCTGATTATTATTCGGAGATTTGGATTCCAATTAAATAAGAAAAGAACCCGAAAAGCAATCCAGGTTGCTCATCGGGTTTTGTTTTGTTCGGGGATATTATCCGATTTATTTGTTTGGCACTTGTCCTTAGAACATAAATAATTCCATTACATTAATCCATTTTTTCCCTATAAACACTATATCTTATAAGTACAGAAATATGAAAACTTCCTGTTTTTATGTTACTGTTTTGTTATGAAAAAAATTATCCCTATACTCTTTTTACTTATTGTTGTATTCATTTCATCCGCTCAAACAGCTGAACAGCAATCACTCTTACCAACCCTTGAAAAGTGGCTGCCAAATAAACCTTTGGAGTCTTTTTTATCTATATTTCAAATTCCATATTGGGGCATTTTAGTTTCGGTTGAAGAACGGGGATACTATCCATTTGTAGAGTTTTTGATTCGCAAAGGTACGCATTTCTTTTATTTTGGAATAATAGCACTCGCTATTTACGCTGCTTTACCTAATTTTAACTATCGTATACTTACTGCTATTTTCCTCACGATGCTATTTGCAGTAGCCGATGAACTACATCAATCATTCACAAGTGGACGCACAGCTTCTGTTCAAGATGTGATGCTTGATACTACTGGTGCTATTACAGCACTTCTTCTATTGACTTGTATTCGAATAATAAAAAAAAAGAAAATCCGCTAAGGCATAGTTCTTTAGCGGATTCTCTGCATATTAAGCCTTCCGCATACGAAAAGCATACCGGACAGTTCCAAAAATAAGGAAGATAGGTACAAGTGGACTAATAATTAGTAATCCCAAAAGAATTTGTTCAAAAGTATTTCGTTCATATATGTGATAAGTCGAAAGATTAATCCACAAAGCAAAAGATAAAATCACTAATAAATAACCAGCTATACTAGCATTCATTAACATTACTTTTCGAACTTGCCCTTTCTTCTCAGTAGAATCATACGTAAACCGCGGCATCTCTTCACCGATTTCATACTCTTTCTGCCATATAGAATACTTCGTATACCAAGATGATGAGGTGAACTTTAACTGCCAGCCTGCACTTTTATGGATATCAAAATAATTTGGAGAAGCCTTCAATTGATAGTCATAAACATACGAGATAAGCTTCGGTGTGCTTTTCTCAAAAACGAATTTTGGACCCATTTTACTCACACGAACGAGATGATTCCCTTGCATGGCCATGTCCGAAAGCCAATTTTCCAATAAATCTGGTGCATACATCCAACCAAATCTCCATTTAGAAAATGTATTTCCAACAGATGATACCGTGTCAACAGATGCACTAAAAAACTTATGATCGAACGCTCGTAATTTTTGTGTCATATATATCGCTAGAACAATAACAGCAATTACTTGCAGGAAGTAAAGAATTGTAATAGACCATAACGGACTTGGTACGAAGGTGGATTCTTCCGGAAAGAATAAAAGGGACAGCATCGCTATAACAAATGGGATTAACTGAAATCCATACAATAAAGCAATACATGACAACACAACGGAATGGATTCTATTCCTTTTCAAAACACCATCACGAGATGGATACGCCTGAATCGTATTATTACTATTTTCGACGAATTTCCACTTCCCATGGGACAATGAATTTTCCCAACCGGAGTCTTTTAGCCTCCCCGGCAACTCATTTTTTGATGTATCATATATTATTTGATATTCCACTTCTTTACTTTCTGCTTCTTCAAATATAAACTTCCTTGAAAGTAAATTGATATCGACTAGTTTTTTTCCTTCTAATGCATACGATGACAACCAACGTTCTGTCTTTTCTAAATCATAACTCCAAAAAGGTCTCCATTTTTTAATCATCGAACTCCTCCTCATAACTTAAGGCATTTACATGCAATTCTTTCAATCTGCTTATTTCATATCTCATTAATTCTTTCCCAATATGTGAAACTTCGTAGATTGTTTTTCTTTTTTCATCTGAGAAAACCGTAACAATCTCATCTCTTTGCATTTTCTTCAACGTTCCGTAAATTGTTCCGGATCCGAGAATAATTCGACCTTTTGTTAACTCTTCCACATGCTTAATAATGCCATAGCCGTGGCGTGGCACAGTAAGCGACAACAATATATAAAATGCTGTTTCTGTCATTGGGATATAGGATTTAATAACTTTATCAATTTTCAATTGGATCACGTCCACTCTAACTATTCACTATGTCGCAGCTCTACTGTATCACGTCGTGACATATAGAGTCAATAACGTTCATATAATTTAGAAAGTGACGCCGAGCGATAAAAAAAAATCCGCTAAGGCACTCCTTTAGCGGATTTTCTCCATATTATTTAAATTTCCGATTTCTTTTCAATAAAAAGCCAAGTCCAAGCGTAACCACACTAAGAATCGTTAAAATGAAATACATATTAATAATAGGTTTAAACTTAACTTTTTCAGGCGTGATTTCAAAAACTCCTACTGGTTTAACAGAAAAATAACCACCTCCACCTTCACCTTGAGCAACGGGTTCCTTTTCACTCATATCCGAATATCCTCCGCCACCGCCAACATAATAGTTTACTTTAGCAACTGGAAGTACTCGTTTACTATCAAGGTCAATCGGCTCTCCATAAACCAATGAAGCATCCTTCGTACGAGAGAATTTATCGAATATAGACCGAATAGGAGAATGATAAATGGCATGCTTTTCTACTGGGCTATCAACTAACTTTTCTGATTCTATGATTTTCTACCTCCTCTTATTCAAGACTACTTCGACATGATTCAAGCAAACCCTTTTTTTATAAAATAAGTGTCATATGATCTTCATCGTAATATGTATCAGCCACTTTTAACGCCTTTTCTTCTACACCAAAAACTTTAAATCCTAGTTGAGTATATAGATTTCTTGCTTTTTCATTAGTAGATACGACAGACAAATTAACCTTTTCAATTTCTTCTATCGTTCTTGCTTTATTAATTGCTTCCATAAGTAATGCTTTTCCTGCGCCTAATCCACGTACTTGCGGACTTACATACATGGCAAAAATATTTGCCCGATGCTTCATTTTTAGATAGCTTTCTTGGAATAACGTAACCATTCCAACGAGCTTATCCTGATGGAATGCTCCGAAAGTGTAGTTGCCTTCCGTTCGTAAATTACTTTCTACTCGTTCGATTGGATTTGTTCTTTGTATTGCTTCTTCGTAACTTGTTCCAAATGCTTCCGGACTTTGTTGCAATGCTTCTAACCTTAATTCCCAGTATGCACTTGCATCGTTCGGTGTTAATAATTTTATTTCCATCACTTACTCCTTTGTGAAAAACTTTTTATTAAAAAATTGATGCCTCTTCCCTCAAAATAGAACATATAGCTGCGTCACAAAACCTTCCTTTTTCAAAGGATGATTTCCGCAATATACCTTCGTATATAAATCCAGCTTTTTCAAGCGTCTTTTGAGAAGCTGTATTTTCAGGATCATAAAGGGCTTCAATTCGGAAGAGTCCCATTTTCTCAAAGCCGTATTGCAATACATACTTTAATACTTCCGTCATGACTCCTTGTTGCCAATACCCTGGTGTTACTTCAAATCCTACTTCTGCTTTGAAATGCTCTTTTTCCCAATTATGATAACCACAGCTGCCGATTATTTTATTGTCATCCTTCGTTGAAATTCCCCAGCGAATGCCCTCGTTATTTGCAAATCGTTTTTGCCAGTTTTCTATTAAACGAATCGCCTCATTAATATCCGTAAAAGTATCCAAATCGTAATACTTTGTCACTTCATCTTGTGAAAAGTATTGGAATACTTCGTTCGCATCGCCAACTTCTATTGGTCGCAATAGAAAACGTTCTGTTTCTAAATGCGGAAAATTATTAAATATATCCATAAAACCCCTCCTACCAGTTTATTCGTGAAGCATAATCAAAAATCCTTTGTAGGAGGAGATTCCTTTTAAATTTATCGTTCGCTTTTTAGATGACCAATCAATTCATCCAAGTTCATTTCACCTGCATTTCCTAGTTTATGCTTTCTAACAGACACAACATTCTTCTCTATTTCTTGATCTCCCACAATGAGCATAACCGGATACTTTTGCAATGCTGCTTCTCGAATTTTAAAACCAACTTTTTCCACACGGTCATCGATTTCTACACGATAGCCTTCTTTTTCAAGTTGCTGCTTCACATCTTCTGCATACGAAACATGTGCGTCTGATATTGGTAGAATCTTCACTTGAACAGGTGCTAACCAAAGTGGAAAGCTTCCTTGAAAATGCTCTAGAAGAATAGCCATGAAGCGCTCGATAGAACCATAAATCGCGCGATGAATCATTATCGGTTGGCGTAGTTGATTGTCCTCATCGATATACCCGCAATTAAATTTTTCTGGCATCTGAAAATCGAGTTGCACTGTTCCACATTGCCAGCTCCGGCCAAGAGAATCTAAAATATGAAAATCGATTTTCGGACCGTAGAATGCCCCGTCTCCTTCATTTACTTGATATGCTACTTGTTTTTTCTTTAACACAGATTCAAGCGCATGTTCAGCTTGATCCCACGCTTCCACTGATCCCATGAAATCTTCAGGCCGAGTAGAAAGCTCAATTTTATAACTAAAACCAAATTCCGAGTAAAACTCATCTACTAAATCGAGCACTTTATCGATTTCGTTTTCTATTTGATCTTCCCGTACGAACAGATGTGCATCATCTTGTGTAAATGCTCGAACTCGTAAAAGACCATTTAACGAACCAGACAACTCATGACGGTGTACTAAACCAAGCTCCGCGTAACGAATTGGAAGCTCTCTGTAACTCCTTTTTTTACTGTTGAAGATGAGCACTGCTCCCGGACAACTCATCGGTTTAATAGCATACTTTTGTTCATCCACATTAGCAAAATACATATTTTCATGATAATGATCCCAGTGGCCTGACTGCTCCCAAAGCTCTTGCTTCATCATTATAGGAGTTTTAATTTCCTGATACCCCGCTCTTTGATGCTTAATTCTCCAAAGGTTTTCAAGTATATTTCGTAACACCATACCCTTTGGTAAATAGAACGGCATTCCAGGTGCTTCGTCACTTGACATAAATAGTTCTAATTGTTGACCTAACTTCTGATGACTTACTCTTTCTTCTGCTTTAATTGACATGTTATATTCCTCCTATTTTTGAAAATCAAATTCGCCTTGGCGTATTTGTGCCTAGATTTTTATCGAGCTTGCTCGATATATTCCATTAAAAAATCTTTGGCATCCGCCGGAGGCCTCAATTTTATTCAGCGGGGCTTGCCTTCCCCGCTTAATGAAATTGAAAAAGACCACACCCATCCCGGTAAAGGGACGAGTGTGGTCGTGGTTCCACCCTAATTTTGCAACACAAAGAAATGAATTGCGCTCATACTAGATAACGGTTCTCCCGATTGTGGATAATCGCATAGTTTGCTTTCCCCACAATAGCTCCAAGGTGGTAAATCATTCGTTTTTCTTCAGGGCTCTCAGCCAATGACCCTGTTCTCTAATAAGAAAATGGTAATGATTCATATCCTTATCCTCGCTTGAATTATTAAATTTCTATACAAAAAGACCACACTCATCCCAATAAAGGGACGAGTGTGGTCGTGGTTCCACCCTAATTTTGCGACACAAAAAAATGGTGTCGCGCTCATAATAGATAACGGTTTTCCCGATTATGGATACTTACATCGATTTCCCCATAATAGCTCCAAGGTGGTAAATCATTCTTTTTTCTTCAGGGCTTTCAGCCAGTGACCCTGTTCTCTAATAAGAAACTGAGGATGATTCATGTCCTTTTCTTCGCTTGCTTACGATTTATAAATTTTTTTTAGTATATGCAATAAATTCGAAATAGTCAACACATACATTAATTCTGATTGGCAAAATCATAGATATATAAAACCAGACCTACTAAAGTAATGATTGTTGTAATTATGATAAGCGTATTCGACAAAAGAATCGAATATCTTGCTAATTTTTCGAGTACCCATCACTAAAATTTTTCTTCTTTTTTGAGACAAGTAATGAATATATTAAAACTATTGCCAAAAAAACTACACCAAATAAATAAAACACAAAGGCACTTGTATTTTCTCCCCAATTAATTACAACTTGGCGTATAAGTGTTATTAATAATATAAACATAGGGATAAGTACGGCTTTACTATTAATCACAATATGTTCACCTCCTGCCCCTTATTTTAACTACGGCAACTTGGATTTATTGCATTATCAATTATTATACGATAAATATTTCTAAATGAGTTGATTTCAAAATTGCTTATTGTAACTAAAAATCCAAATATTCATATCGAGTTCTAATTACATTGAGTGGAGTAGAAGATGCTCTCAGCGAATCGACTAAGAAGCTGAAGCCAAGCCCGCGGAAAGCGTCCGCCTGAATTAATTTTTAAATACCATAACAGTATAGACTGTCCTATAATTAAATTATATTTTACCAAAAAGAGGTGTTCTATTGAATTTCATTGCATGGACGATCATTGCTTGTGAAATTGGATTTTGGGTTGTTATTTTACTAGGTCTCGTGACTAGATATATATTTAAAAAAGAACGTCTCGGTTTGTTCTTTCTTGCGTTAACTCCAGTTATCGATCTAATTTTACTTGCAATAACAGCTATTGATCTGTATAACGGAGCAACCGCAACACTAGCGCATGCTATTGCAGCTGTTTATCTTGGTTCTTCGATTGCCTTCGGTAAAAGCATGATTCGCTGGGCGGATGAAAATTTTCGATACTATGTACAAAAAGAAGGTACAAAACCTGTTCGTAAAACAGGTATGGCATATGCACGACATTCGTTAAAAGGAACCTTTCAACATCTACTCGCATATATCATTGGCGGGGGGCTGCTTCTCCTTTTAATTTATTTCATCGATGACCCTTCCAGATCAGAAGTTTTATGGGGTACATTAAAAATTTGGGGACTGCTTCTTGGTATTGACTTTGTCATATCTATTTCTTACTTTATATGGCCACGGCTCGCTAAAAAATAAATAAATAGAAAGGCATGCCCATTGCGTTTAGGCATGCCTTTCTATTTATTTTATACAGTTCGATTCCAAAAGCGATGTTCAGCAATTGCATTGATGAAACCTTCGACAAAACTATTTTCCGTCTCTTCTGTTATTACGCCTGCCTGTCCTTTCAAACCGAGTTCATCGAGCAATTGTTCCCCATAAAACGTGGCAGCAATAGGCTTGAAATGAGCATATGCTTCTTTCACAAAATATGCGGCTTCTTTTTGGTACGTCGGTGTTGTACCTTGTGGACTTGCTACATACACTGCATCAAATAATACGGAATCTGTAGTGGAGAAAGTATGGTCGGCTTCCAATAAAGATCCATCTGCTCCTTTAATAATCCCTTGATGATCACTTACTGTCTCTATCAGCGTACCCTTCGCTTTTAACTCTTCTAAAATAGCCATTAATTCTCCAGCAAACCCTTCTGAAACTAGTACAGCAATTTTGCGGGTATCTGGTTTCTTAACTGAATTCAATTGACTTAACGCTGGAGAGGACTTGCTATAGCTAGGAAGAGTAGTCGCTTGTACAGTCAATCCTAAATTTTTTGCAACTTGACTTGCCAAGTCTACATCCACATTTACAAGCATTTCTACAACTTGCTCTCGAACGGTCTTTTCTTTACACATCCCAAGTTC
Source organism: Psychrobacillus sp. NPDC096426 (assembly GCF_044762745.1). Classification (NCBI taxonomy): domain Bacteria; kingdom Bacillati; phylum Bacillota; class Bacilli; order Caryophanales; family Bacillaceae; genus Psychrobacillus; species Psychrobacillus sp. NPDC096426. Next base: position 166,252 of record NZ_JBIWEX010000002.1, read on the forward strand.
GAAACTGAATGCATTTACGATATGAAGCTTTTCCGGATCGCTCATACTATTCCAGAACATCGTTGCTTGGGAGAAATGATCTTTAAAACTTTCGCTTCGAGCACGAACTTTGTGACCATCTACTTTTTCCTGATAATGTGCGTATCCACCCTCATTCTCACTAACCGGAGATGGTGTATTACCTGCAAGTGAGTTTTTATGATAGCTAACTTGTCCAACATTTATCGTTTGTCTACCGTATCCATCTCGCTGATTGTTATGAAAAGGACAAACCGGTCTGTTGATCGGAAGCTCGTGGAAATTTGGCCCTCCGAGTCGTATTAGTTGAGTATCTGTATACGAGAATAATCTTCCTTGTAGTAGCGGATCATTTGTAAAATCAATACCCGGTACTACATTTCCAGGATGGAATGCCACTTGTTCCGTTTCAGCAAAAACATTATCCACATTGCGATTCAAGGTCATTTTTCCGATAATTTTTACTGGTACTTCTTCCTCCGGCCATAGTTTCGTAGGATCTAAAATATCAAAGTCAAATTTAAATTCATCTTTTTCCCCAATTATTTGCACGCCTAATTCGAATTCAGGATAATTCCCACTATCTATTGCATCGTACAAATCCTGTCTATGGAAATCGGGGTTTTTACCGTTTATTTTTTGCGCTTCATCCCAAACGACGGAATGTACTCCTAAAACAGGCTTCCAATGAAACTTTACAAAATGGGAAATGCCTTGGTCATTGACGAATCGGAAAGTATGGACACCAAACCCTTCCATCATTCGAAAACTTCTAGGGATTGCTCGATCTGACATCGTCCACATGACCATATGAGCAGTTTCTTGATTGTTAGCTACGAAGTCCCAAAACGTATCATGTGCGGTTGCTGCTTGTGGAATTTCATTATGCGGTTCTGGTTTAAACGAATGGACTAAATCTGGAAACTTAATGCCATCTTGTATGAAAAAAACAGGAATATTATTTCCTACTAAGTCATAGTTACCTTCTTCTGTATAAAACTTTGTGGCGAATCCTCGTGCATCACGTGCTAGTTCACCTGACCCACGTGAACCTGCAACTGTTGAAAACCTTACAAAAACAGGTGTCTTCATTCCCGGTGTTTGCAAAAATTTCGCTTTTGTATAGGCATGCATGGATTCATATAATTCAAATTCTCCGTGAGCACCATATCCCCTAGCATGTACAATCCGCTCAGGAATTCGTTCATGGTCAAAATGCGTCATTTTCTCACGGAAATGAAAATCTTCTAAGAGAGTAGGACCTCGTTCACCATTTTTTAAAGAGAATTCATCCTCTGAAACCTTCAGTCCTTGGTTCGTAGTCATTGCTTTGTCTTGATCATTCACACGAAACTGTTCTAATTGTTCATCTTTACTGTTTTCATTCACTTTATTATCCAAACTTGTTCCTCCTCCATCGTTTATGCTTTCCATTACTTTCAATACCCTATTTTTCTATGAAAAAACTTTTCGCAAATAATTTAATCCTATAAATTTTATAGGTCTATGATTGACCTCACTACGCTAGAGTAGTAAAATAATTCCAACAATAACCTTTAAATCTTTTTTATTTTGCTTTAAATCCTACTATTCCAATATACTTTTAAATTTAAAGGAGACGAATACTTGTGTTCAATTTATTCATTAAAAACGAAAATCAACAAGGATGGCTCGATAATTTGGCTCAATTAGAAGAAAAATTTAAAAGTAAATCTGCTGAAATCGATGAGCTTTCCATCTTTCCGAAAGAAAATGTAGAAGATTTAGTGAAAATCGGTTATACGAGTACTACATTACCAAAAGATTATGGCGGCGAAGGGCTTTCCGTTTATGATATGGTGCTTTTACAAGAGACATTAGCAAGCTATGATGCAAATACTGCATTGTCGGTTGGTTGGAGCTTAGGTGTAGTCGGTGACCTTTTTGAGAAAAAGCTGTGGACAAAAGAAAAATTAGATTTCTTTTCAAAGGAAATTGTGAATGGCGCACTCGTAAACCGTTCTGTAAGTGAAGCACAGACCGGAAGTCCAACACGCGGGGGACGTCCAGGAACAACTGCCGTTAAAAATGGCGATAGTTGGGTACTAAACGGACGAAAAATATTCACAACTGCTTCTCCTATACTCACTTACTTTTTAACCTCTGCATGGATTGAAGAAAAAGAAAAAGTTGGATTTTTTCTAATTCACCGTGATACAGAAGGAGTTTCCATAGAAGAAACGTGGGATGTTGTTTCGATGCGTGGAACTAGTAGTAATGATTTAGTGCTTACAAATGTGGTCGTACATGAAACTGATCTAGTGGAGATTCCTGAGTTAGTAAGCGGCGGAAAAGTGAACGGATGGTTACTCCATATACCCGCTACTTATTTAGGTGTTGCACAAGCTGCACGAGATTATGCCATTCACTTTGCTAATACACATTCTCCAAATAGTTTGAATGGACCAATCGCACAATTGCCTAATGTTCAACAGTTAATAGGAGAAATTGATCTAGAGCTTACAAAAGCGCGCTTTGTCATTTACGGCGCTGCATCTGCTTATGACAATGAAGCTTCTAGGGATGTACTATCTAACGAAGTATCGGTTGCGAAGCATGTTGTAACCAATTCAGCTATAACAATCGTCGATAAAGCAATGCGCTTAGTAGGAGCGAAAAGTTTGCAACGAACAAATCCATTACAGCGCTACTATCGAGATGTTCGAGCAGGGTTACACAATCCGCCAATGGATGATATGACGATAAAAAAGTTAGCACAGTTTGCACTGGAAGCAGATAAAAATTCCGTGATGTTTTTTGAGGAATAAACATAATGAAAAAGTATTTACAATTTAAAAAGCTATCTGCGAGAAAAATTTCTCATAGATAGCTCTAATTTTTATTAATTACCCCATAATATTATAACCAGAATCCACGTAAACGACCTCTCCTGTTACCCCTCTAGATAAGTTCCCTAAAAGACCAACAGTCATATCGCCTACTTCTTCCGCAGTTACATTTCGTTTTAATGGGGAAGTTTCTTCGATTTTGTGCAAAATTGTGTTAAAAGAAGATACTCCTTTTGCCGCTAATGTTCGTACTGCTCCCGCTGAAACTGCATTCACACGAATGTTCTGTTTCCCTAAATCTAGCGCCAAATATTTAACAGATGCTTCTAATGATGCTTTAGCAATTCCCATTACGTTGTAGCCTTCTAATACGCGCTCTGCTCCTAAATATGTCATTGTCACAATAGAGCCGCCTTCTGTCATAAACGGTGCTGCTTCACGAGCTGCAGCAATTAGTGAGTATGCACTTGTATCTTGTGCAAATGCATAACCATCTCTAGTTGTTTGAAGGAAATCATTTTTCAAGTCCTCGGCATGTGCAAACGCTACAGAATGCACTACACCATGAATTACCCCTACTTCACTTCCGATTTTTTCAAATGCCGCTTTTATGCTTTCATCGCTATTGACATCACATTCCACGACTAACCTTGCTTCTAAGTTATTGTCCGTTAATGCTTTCTCAATTTTTCCTAAAGAACGTTCTTTACGATACGTGAAAATAACATTTGCCCCAACATCAAATAAAGATTTCGCTACCCCCCATGCAATACTACGTTCGTTTGCAACGCCCATAACTACGATATTCTTATCTTTTAATTGAATTAAATCTTTCATATGAACCTCCATTTTATTATGCTAATATACTATACCTATTATTAGTACCAGTTACTAAGTTTATCATACCATAATTATTTTTCTTGTACTATCTACTGCTTTATTTTAGCTTAGAAATTCATTTGACAAATAATATTGTATACAATAACGTGTAGTAGAAAATATATGCAGTGTAGTAAATAAAATAACATGAGGTGTAGATAGATGACCATACCAGTAATTATCGATTGTGATCCAGGAATAGATGACGTAATGGCATTAACACTTGCTTTTGCCCATCCGGAATTAAATATCCAACTAATCACAACGGAGCCAGGCAACCAAACGCAAGAAAAAACAATCCACAATGCACTCACTTTTACGAGTTACATGAAAAAAGATATCGAAATTGCTAGAGGTCTAGATAAGCCGTTTTTCCGCAAACTTGAAATTGCGGATAAAGTACATGGTGATAATGGACTTGGCAATGTCCTATTTCCCGCTCCAACACTTCAATCGAGCAATCGTACAGCAATTGAAGCGATGAAAGAAACACTATTAACCAGCGATGAGCAAATAGTACTTATTGCAACCGGCCCTTTGACAAACGTTGGTGCTCTTCTTTTAGCGCATCCAGAAGTAAAGCCAAAAATTAAATATATCTCCTATATGGGTGGAGCTGCTGTTGGAGGAAATATGTCACCTACGGCAGAATTTAACGTATATGTAGATCCACACGCAGCAGATATCGTATTCCGTTCAGGCATTCCTATTGTCATGAGCGGGCTAGATGTTACGCATAAAGCATACGTTACATTAGAAGAGATAAATGAAATTGAAGCAATTGGCTCAGACTTTGCTTCCAAAGTTGGTCAAATGCTTCGCTTTTACATACATTCAGCTAAGCAAACTGCATTTCACGCACCTGGTTTTGAAAGCCAGATACACTTACATGATTTGTGTGCAGTGTCCTATGTATTAACCCCTGAGCTGTTTGAAGGGGATGACTGTTACGTTGCAGTTGAATTAGAAGGAAAACTCACAGCTGGAACTACTGTTGTAGATTATGCACAACAAACTGGTCTTCCACATAATGTAAGAGTATTGCATACGATTAACAGAGAAAAGTTTGTAGAACAACTTTTTGATGCCGTTAAAAAAATGAGTCTTTAAATTTTTGGCAACAAGTGGATTTTAGAACAATGTAGTCAATGAAAGGAAAAGAACAATACATGAACATCACAGTCGTAGGAAGCACCAATATGGACCTTGTATATTTGGTTCCGCATATTGTAAAAGCGGGAGAAACGATACACAGCACAAAACATGAGTTGTTTTTCGGCGGTAAAGGAGCAAACCAAGCGGTAACTGCAAGTCAATTAGGTGCAAGTGTTCACTTCATTGGTAATGTTGGAGCAGATGATTTTGGGAAAAAGGTAAAACAAAATTTGCAAGACAAAGGGGTAAATACTGACGCAGTACCAAGTGTTGGCGTAACAGGACAAGCCATTATCCAATTAGCAGATTCAGGTGAAAACTCGATCATTCTTTTTCCAGGTGCAAACTTTCTTGTCACAACCGATCAAATAGAAGCAAATACAGAAACAATTGCATCCAGCGATGCCCTTCTTTTACAATTAGAGATTCCAATGGCAGCAGTCGAAACTGCTGCAAATATTGCTACACAAAACGGTGTACAAATTATTTTAAATCCAGCACCCGCTCAACCGATAAGTGATTCTTTACTAAAAAAAGTTTCCATTCTAACACCTAATGAAACCGAATTAGCGATACTTACTGGTTTGAAAACGGAAACCGAAGAGGATCTGTTTCAGGCGTGCTCTTCACTACTTCAAAAAGGTGTAGGAGCAGTAGTAGTTACTTTGGGTGCAAAGGGGTCCTACTACATGAATAGTCAGGAACATGGGAAAGTCAAAGCAAGACCTGTGGACGTAAAAGATACAACCGGAGCCGGCGATGCATTTAATGGCGCGTTAGCTGTAGCTTTATGTCATGAAAACTCTTTACGAGAGAGCATTCTATATGCGTCAAAAGTTGCTGGATACGCTGTTACCCAATTGGGAGCACAGCCGACTATTCCTTCATCATTTCAAGTAAAATGATATGATAATTTAGGTTTTGTGGGAATGAAATAATTGAAAAAAACCATCCGATTATTGAACTCAAAAAAGCCAACTATTTTCCAAAAATAGTTGGCTTTTCGTATTAAATTTTCTTTTTAGCTTCAGTTTCTTTGTCCTCTAATTTAAACTCTTCTGCTACATCGTCCACGATATCTTTAGTTGAGTTTTTGAATTCTTTTAACGTTTGTCCAACCGCTCTACCTAATTGAGGTAGTTTTTTCGGCCCGAAAACGATTAAAGCAATGACTAAAATAATGATTAAACCTGGTATACCGATATTTGGCATGGTGTTACCTCCCAATAACTATATATAGATCAAGTGGCTTGTCACAATAGATGTTTTTCAAAAAAAATTTTGGTGATCTTGTATCAATTAAACATTATACTCCTTCGTCACTATTTGTAAATACATACATCATAGATAAATTACTAGGGTGAAAATTTTCGGAATTATAACACTTTATAAATTCAACGAAAATGTGACCAAAGTCGGAAGATTTGTAGTAGAATAAATATGGTTGTTTTGAATCACTGTTTTTAAATAATACATTCTAGTTAATAGTTTTTTTAATTAGAGTACTAGGAAAGGAGATTCCGTGTGTCTCAATATAATTTAGAAGAACTAAAAATGTTAAACCAAGTTTTTTTTGCGTTATTTATAGTCGCAGATTTTGCTCTATTTCTTTTTTTCCAAAATAACACATTTCCATGGTTTGCATTATTAGGAGCAGGTATTGGTCTAGCTATTATCGTTCTTTGTTGGACAGAAAAAAAATACACTTATTTTATTTCTACTTTGTTAGTTTGTACTGCTGTATTTTCAGTAATTTATAATTGGCAAACTCTTTTCCATTAAAAACGAATATTTACCTAGTAAAATTCTCGGAATCGATATTTTATTTATTTTAATTGGAGGTTTTATTATGACAGAGCAGGAAAAAAATAATCCGCTTTTAGATAAACGTTCTTCTAGACGTACGTTTATTAAAAATTCAGGATTAACAGTTGGTGGGGTTGTTCTAGGCGGTGCACTTGGATCACTTTTAGGAAAAGATTCTTCTGAAGTTGTAACCCAAGGACAAGTAGAAGGACAGCAGTATGAAGCACAGCAATATGATCACGCTTTAGAGTATTTCCAGAAACGAGCGGACTTCATATTGCTTGGACAGATAACAGAGCGAATTTTTCCAGAAGATGAAAATGGGCCAGGTGCGATTGGTTTAGGAGTTCCTTATTATATTGATCACCAATTAGCAGGTAAGTGGGGAATCAATGCGAAAGATTATAGAATGGGACCATTTTTCGAGGGTGAGAAAGTTCAAGGTTATCAAACACAATTAAAGTATCATCAAATTTTTGACTTAGGACTAGTGGCAATTGAGAGTTATAGTCAAGAGACATTTAATGAGAGTTTTGTAAAATTAGAAGGTGAACAGCAGGATGAGGTCATAACAGCTCTTGAAAATGATCAAGTAAACATACCTGGTATTAAATCAAGTTTCTTCTTTGAAATTTTACTCAAGGCGACAATGGAAGGTGCGTATTCAGATCCACTTTATGGTGGAAACAAAGATATGCAAGGTTGGAAGATGAAAGAGTATCCTGGGGTTCAAATGAGTTATTCAGCTGACCAAGTAGCATCTCAAAAATTCATTGAAATTCCACCAGTAAGTCTTCATGACAGACAAAGCTAAAAAATATATACAAAAATAAAGCTGTATGAAAAAATCACATAAAACATGAACAGCGGGGAAAGAGGTTATTCATTATGGTAACGAAACTACCTAAAACAGATGTTGTAACGGTAGGTGTTGGCTGGACAGGCGGAATTATAGCTGCTGAGGCCAGTAAAGCAGGTTTAAAAGTTGTTGGATTAGAACGTGGTGGAAATCGTGGAACGGAAAACTTTGGTGCGAAACATGATGAACTGCGCTATGCAATACGCGGGGAATTGATGCAAGATCTAACGAGAGAAACGTTAACATTTAGAAATAATAGTGGTCAGCGTGCATTACCAATGCGTCAATATGGTTCTTTCATGTTAGGAAATGGCGTTGGAGGAGCAGGTACACATTGGAACGGAATGACTGACCGTTACAACCCATATGACTTTGAAATTAGATCAAAAACGATTGAAAGATATGGCGAAGGTAAAATCGCGGAAGGACTTCTCGTTCAAGACTGGGGAATTACTTACGACGAAATGGAACCATATTATACAATGTTTGATAAAATGGCTGGTATTTCTGCTGACGAGACACCTCTTCGTGGACATCGTTCAGAACCATTCCCAAATCCGGCATTGAAACATGGTCCTGAGCTTGATTTATTTAAAGAAACAACGAAAAAAATGGGACTGGATCCTTTCACTATGCCAGCTGCTAACAACTCACGACCTTATGAAAATCCGGATGGTCAGCATTTAGCTCAATGTCAAATGAACGGATTCTGTGAGCGTTTCGGTTGTGAATACGGTGCAAAAGCAAGTCCAAACGTTACGGTTATCCCAACAGCATTGAAAACTGGTAATTTTGAACTTCGCCCATATTCTGAGGTTATCGAAGTTTTACATAAAGATGGAAAAGCAACAGGGGTTATTTATGTCGATACACGTACAGGTGAGAGATTTGAACAACCTGCAGATATTGTTGCAATAACAAGTTATACATTTAATAATAATCGTTTGTTACTCAATTCAAAACTTGGTACTCCATATGATCCTAAAACACAAAAAGGTACAATTGGTAAGAACTACTGTTACCAAATCATCGTAGGAACAGACGGGTTCTTTGATGATCGTAAGTTCAACACTGCAATTGGTTCTGGTGGACTCGGTGCAACATTAGATAACTTTAATGCCGATAACTTTGACCATTCAGATTTTGATTTTATACATGGTGGATCGATCATCATGAGCCAAAATGCGAAAAGACCAATTGATAACAACCAAGTTCCACCAGGTACACCAAGATGGGGTAAAGAATTTAAACAACAATCGTTAAAATACTATAACCGCCACGTAAACGTTCACACGTATGGCGCAATTATGCCTAATGTCAATAACTATTTGGATTTAGACCCAACATATAAAGATATACACGGTAATCCACTTGTTCGCATGACGTTTGACTTCTCGGAATCGGACCGTAAACGTGGTAAATTCCTGAACGATAAAACGAAGGAAATCATGTTAGAAATGGGAGCAACACATGTCTCTGATCATACTCCAACTGATCATTATGATATAACAAGATATCAAGCAACACATAATACAGGTGGTGTTATCATGGGAGCAGATCCTGAAACATCTGCTGTCAATTCTTACCTACAAATGTGGGAAGCGGAAAATGTTTTCGTTGTTGGTGGATCAGCGTATGCTCACCAAAGTGGTTACAATGCGACTCATACTTTAGGAGCACTTGCTTACCGTGCATCTGAAGGAATCATCAAATATAGTAAAGGTGGAGGCACGCTTGTATAAGCATGTGTGGAAATACAACATTTAATAGACTCGGACTCGAATCCGAAGAACAAGACGTCAATTAACGAAGTTCTTAGCTAATAAATGTGAAGCTATCCTAAAAGAAATGGGTGCAGATCCTGAAACATCAGCAGTAAACAACTACTCCCAAATGTGGGATGTAGAAAATCTGTTTGTTGTAAGGGCATCTTCTTTCCCACAAAACGCTGGATACAACCCAACAGGTACAGTAGGCGCATTATCTTACCGTGCGGCTGAAGGTATTCTTAAGTACATGGAAAAAGGCGGATCACTTATTTAACATTACTAAGTAAGACGCGTAATTAATATAACAATGAACATCTTTTCATAGAATTAGCCAACAACAAAAGCTACTAGTTCTCTCACTTGAGAGTGCTAGTAGTTTTTTATTTATTAGTCACAAATTGGTCTACATATCCAGTGCACGATATTCATTTTTTCACAACCCGAACATAACTTGTGATAGAATGAAAGATAAAATTATTTACATATGCGAGGAGTGCTTTTAATTGAATATAGAACCATCTAGAAAAATGTCCATATTTGAACCTGCCATTTTCGGTGATTTAAAAGCAGCCGCAGCAGCAAAACAAGCAGCTGGTTATAAAGTGTATGATTTAAGTTTAGGTAGTCCGGACTTACCTCCTGATGAAAAAGTTAGAAAAGTTCTATCTGAACAAAGTTTCTCTGAACATTCATATGGCTACATGCTTAGTGGAACAAAACGTTTTAACGAAGCGGTGGCGAATTATTATAAACGACGTGTTAACGTTAATTTAGATCCACAAACGGAAATTTTACAGACAATGGGTTCCCAAGAAGGACTTGTTCATCTTCCGATAGCATTTTGCAACGAAGGGGACATTGTGCTCACAACCAACCCTGGATATGTTGCGTATGACGCTGGTATTAAGCTTGCAGGTGCTGTTCCTTATTATATGAACCTAACTGAAGAGAATGGCTATTTACCAGATTTAGATGCAATCCCAGAGGATATCGCATACAATGCGAAACTATTGATATTGAATCTTCCAGGGAACCCTGTTCCAGCAATGCCTAATGAAGCTTTCTTTGAAAAAGTAGTAGCTTTTGCAAAGAAATACAATGTGATTATTTTGCATGATGCTGCATATTCTGAATTCTATTTTTCTGGTAATGCACCAAGTAGTTTCTTAACTACACCTGGAGCAATGGAAGTTGGTATGGAGATTAATTCATTATCTAAAAGCTTCAGCTTAGCTGGTACACGTATTGCATATCTCGTCGGAAATGCGGAAATGATTAGTATTATGAAGCAATTAAAATCTAATCTAGACTTTGGTATTTTCGGTCCCATCCAAGAAGCAGGAATTACGGCATTGAATAATGCAGAGGAAATTACGGATCGTCTACGCAAACTATTTGCAGAGCGACATAAAGTGTTAATGCAAGGCATAATAGATTTAGGTTGGACCGTAGCACCTTCTAATGGTGGCATGTTCGTATGGGCTAAATATCCGTACGATATGGATGATAAAGAATTTGCCTTTGAAGTCATTCGTCAAACTGGTGTCGTTACAGTGCCTGGTACGGTATTCGGATCAGAAGGCGCTGGCTTCGTACGAATGGCACTTGTACAAGATGTTGAAACGCTGAAAAATGCGGTTGAACAATTAAAAAATTTAAACCTAGAGACTTGCGCAACTATGTAACTTTAAAAAACGAAAAGACCAAGGAAAGCATGCTTAGCTTTCACTTGGTCTTTCTTTGTTTTCAACAGGGCGTACGAGGGCAAACTTCTCCCATTTTCTGCTTTTCCATCTAAAATACATAATGATCGCTCTTGTCCATTCATCTGCAGTTATCGCTAACCAAATACCTGGAAGACCTAAATCTAAGACAAAAACTAAAAAGTAACCTAATGGTAAACTCATCATGACCATGGACAATGCGCCCATCGCAACTGGAAATTTTGCGTCCCCAGCCGCTCGCAATGAATTAATAATAACAATATTCATCGTACGACCAGTCTCTAGTAAAATACTCAAGATCAATACAGATGCACCGATTTGAATAACATGTTCGTTATTCGTAAACAAACTCATCAGTGGAACTCGGAATATCATAACAATTGCAACCATTACTAGCGTGAACAATAATGCCCATTTCACACTTGTCCATACGGACTTATATGCCTCGTCTTTTTCATTCGCTCCCACAAGTCTTCCGACAATAATCGCGGTCCCCATTCCAATTGCTATCGCAAACAAATAAGTAAACATCGATATATTCACCGCATATTGCCTCGCTGCTAAGGACTCTGCTCCTAAATATGTTACATAATAAAGGAATACAATTTGGCATCCTTGATACAAAATCTGTTCAAAAGCAGATGGTAGTCCTATTTGTAAAATCTTACTAATGTACTCTTTGGATATTGTGAAGTAATACTGTACTTTCACACGGTATTCCATTACTTGATACAACAACCAGAAAAAAACAAGTAATGCAATCAATCTACTTAGGACAGAAGAAATAGCGGCCCCTTGCACACCTAATTCAGGAAAACCGAATTTCCCAAAGATCAACAAATAGTTTCCAACTACATGAATAATATTCATCCCTAGTGATACTAGCATCGTCTGCTTCGTATAACCATGTACTCGAATAACTGCTGCTAATGCATTAATCACTGCCTGAAGGAAAATGGCTCCTCCGACAATGGATAAGTATTGATGTGCATGAACAAGTACGTCTCCTTGTAAGTTCATGGCCGTCATCATACTTTTAGAAAATAGTATAAACCCTACACTTAAAACAATCCCAACACCTAAATTTAACGTTACCGCCAAGCCAGAAATTTTCGAGGCTTCGATAAATCGCTTGGAACCTAAATACTGAGAAACAACGATTGCTGCCCCATTACCTACTACTTCTAATATTAATATCGCAATATGAATGTACTGATTGGCTGCCCCAACCCCAGACACCGCATCATCGGATAGGCTACTTAGCATGAATGTATCGGCAATCCCCATTAACATAAATAAAAATACTTCTAAAAAAATGGGCCAAGTTAAATGAAATAGACTTAACTTGGCCCCCAGATCTTTCTTCTTACTCACTGCCATTTTCTAATTCCTTCTTTACCTGTTCATTTTTTCATAAGAAGAATCTTACCATATACTATGAGTCCAGCGCTAGTTAAGAATTTGTAATGGCTTCACACAAAGAAAAAAGCAGAGTGTGGGAACTGTTGAAGTTCCCCTCTACTTTTCTAGCTTTAGAAGATATTTTATACATTTTTTAACTCTAATCTTTTCGCTATTAAAGATAGTGCGTAGTTAACAACGAAGTACATAAGTGCGATTAAAATGAAAATCGGAATCACATAGCTCTGTTGTTGGGCTTGAATGATTTTGGCATTATGCAGTAGCTCTGGGAGTGCAATAACAACTGCAAGCGATGTATCTTTGAGTAGCGATATAAATTGACTAACAAGATTCGGTACCATTCTTCGAAGAGCTTGCGGCAAAATAATCAGTCTTAACGCTTGCACGTAAGATAAACCAGACGAACGAGCCGCTTCCATTTGTCCTTTTGGAATTGAGTTTAGTCCACCGCGAACAATTTCCGCAAGCATAGCTGATTCAAACACAGTTAATGCCATAATGGCAGAAGCAGTAATACTCATATTAATACCTATCTCTGGTAGTGCGAAATAAACGAACAGTATGATTAATAAAAGTGGTAAGTTTCGAATTCCTTCGACCAATACTACTAATACTTTTGACAGGACAGGAATCTTAGCAAATCGTAATGTACCAACTAATCCCCCTATGATAAAGCTAAGAACAATGGAAATTAACGCTACTTTTAGCGTTACATAAAATCCTTCTAATAGAAATAGTAAATTATCGGTAGAAAATGCACCTAAAAAATCCATTATGACACCTCCTTATTGGCTTCTTGCAAGACGTTTTTCAAGGTATCCTACACCAGTACTTAATGGAATTGTAAGCAATAGATAAAATAGAGCTACAAATATGTATACATCAAATACTACATATGTCTTAGCTGAGATAAGATCTGCAAAATACATAAGATCCTTACCAGCTATAAGCGCTAATATAGATGAGTTTTTTACTAAGTTGATAAACTGGTTACCAATTGGAGGAATGACAATTTTAACAGCTTGAGGTAATATGATTATTCTCATCGTTTGAATATAGTTTAAACCTGACGATCTTCCAGCCTCCATTTGCCCTTTAGGAACTGATAAAATACCAGAGCGGATTGCCTCTGCAATAAACGCAGAAGTATAAATAGAGAGTGCTATAGTCCCTGCTATTAGTCCCGAAAGTTTAAGCCCGAGAACAGGAGTACCAATATAAAAGAAAAAAGCAATAACAACTAGCGGAATATTACGGAAGAACTCTACATATGCGGTACCAAACCATCGTAGCGGTGCTATTGGTGTAATTCTCATAACAGCAATAATTGCACCTACGATGAAACTTGCAACTAGAGCAATTAAACTGGCAATAATCGTAATTTTTAATCCTTCGAAAAACATATCGAAATAATTGACTAATATAGAGAAATCCAACATCTCTCTCACCTCACTTAACATAATCAGGATGAACAATAGTGCTCATCCTGAATAAAAACATTTAGAAACCAATAAAGTCAATCGTAATTTAGAATCCTTCGAACCATTTATCGTATACTTTATCAAACTCGCCATTTGAATGGATTGTTTTAAGCGCCTTGTTAAGCTTATCTAATAACTCTGTATTTCCTTTTTTAACAGCAATTCCGTATGGCTCATCTGTAAATGTTCCTCCAACTAATTCGAAAGAATCGTCTTCAGAAGCCATTCCCATAAGAATAGAGTTGTCTGTTGTTAAAGCCTCACCTTTTCCAGCTTTTAGTGCAGTAAATGCCTCTGCATAGTTTTCAAATTCTAAAACTGGAGCATTTGGAGCAGCTGCACGGATATTATCCGTAGATGTAGATCCTTTTACTGCAAGTACCGTTGTATCTTTTGTTAAATCATCAATACTTTGTACTGGACTTCCTTTTTTTACAAGAAGAGATTGACCTGCTTCAAAATAAACTTCAGTAAAGTCTACTTCTTTTTTACGATCTTCTGTTATTGTCATCGTTGCGATAATTGCATCAATGTCGCCTTTGTTCAATAATGGAATTCTTGTTTTGGATGTTACTTCTACAAATTCAGCCTTATTTTCATCGCCAAGAATTTCTTTTGCCAATAGCTTTGCAATATCGATATCGAACCCTTCTACTTCACCTGAAGTTGGGTTTTTTAAACCAAATAATTTTGTATCAAATTTTACACCGAAAACAATTTTGTCACTATCTCCACCGGTTGAATCTCCACTAGTTGCACCCTTGCTACCCTCATCATCAGTACCACAAGCTGCTAAAAAAAATACTGACATAAGTGCTAATACTGCAAATTTAAAAAACTTTTTTGTCTTAAACATTCATACATCCCCTTTATTTGTTTAGTGATTTAAAATACGGCTGAGAAATACTTTCGCCCGCTCTTCCTTCGGGTTTTCGAAAAACTCTACCGGCATTTCCTCTTCTAAAATTTTCCCTTGATCCATAAATACAATTCGGTCGCCTACTTCTTTTGCGAATCCCATTTCATGCGTCACGACGACCATTGTCATCCCCTCTTTTGCGAGCGCTTTCATTACATCTAATACTTCTCCCACCATTTCTGGGTCAAGCGCAGATGTCGGCTCATCAAAAAGCATAATTTCAGGTTTCATCGCAAGTCCCCTTGCTATCGCAACACGTTGCTGTTGACCTCCCGATAATTGAGAAGGGAACGAAGAAGCTTTATCAGGAATCCCTACTTTTTCTAAATAATACATTGCGGTTTTTTTGGCTTCTTCTGCTGATTGTTTTAGCACATTTATTGGGGCAAGCGTAATATTTTCTAGGACCGTTTTGTGAGGATATAAATTGAAATGTTGAAATACCATTCCAATATTTCGTCGAAGTTTATTAATATCCGTTTTCTTTTCATTTACTTGAATATTATTCACTTTTAGGATTCCATCTGTAGTTGTTTCAAGTCCGTTGATACATCTTAATAACGTACTCTTTCCAGAACCAGATGGCCCAATTACCACGACAACCTCTCCATTTTGAATAGTAAGATTAATATCTTTTAGAACATGAAAATCTCCATAAAACTTGTTTACTTTCTCAAAAGAAATCATGTAATTCTCCTTTCTAACCAGTCACACCTTTTAAAAAATTGATTATTTTCTGAATAATATAATTATATATGTATCATATTGGAAAGTCTACCTATTTTAATATTAACCTATTAAAAATGTGCAATAACGATTTTGGTCTGCGCGTTATTAATCATAAAATACTAACATTATTAATGGATAGTTTCCGTAATATAGTAAGAATGCGCATTAAAAAGCTCTATTAGGTGACCGCAATGATTTCCGCTAATTAATAGTTACATTGAATAGAGCATCTCCGCTAGACCTGTTTGTCGCTTTCGAGATGTGTTTTGTCGTGTTCGGAAGGTAGTTTGTCGCGTTCACAGCATGTTATATCTCGTTCAACCACTTATTGGATTTTTTTAAGATACTACATAAGATTGAAGTTAAAACTGTGACTCTGACTAGCCAGCAATTTAAGTGGATTGGAGCGGAAGGGCGGCGACTCCAGCGGGATGAAGTGAGACAGATGAAACTTCACAGCGCACGCGCAAGCGTCGGTGAAGGTTCATCGCTCACCCCGCGGAAAGCGTCCGCCCTGTAGCGAAAATCATTGTGGACACTTTATTCAACTTGCTAAGACGCATTATCTCTATACTATGCTTAATATAAAATCTATACGCAGTAGATCGAATAATTTTCTAAAAAAGTAAAAAACGTTTGACTAAACCTCATAGTCAAACGTTTCCCGTTACTCCTTAGTTATGCTCATCCGTAATGCCTAAATGCTTATAGATATATTCTTTCAACTTTTCTACTGTAAATGATATTTCATAGATCAGAAGGCTATCTTTCACATGCGCTAATTTATTACCATCCGTTGATTCCGACTGAATGTGTAGGATATTATCTATATACAGCACCCCTTCATTCGTTATGCGTTCTTTATCATCCTCTTTTTCACTATTAACTAACCCTTCATGTTCAAGCTCTTCCACAGCTTTTGCATAATTTTCTTGTAGGCTATCCTGCAAGACATGCTCTAATTCCATAATTGCTTGTTCATTGTCTTCTAAAAAATTATAAATATAATAGGCAAGTAATACTTGTTCTTTTAGCGTTAGTTTTTCCACTCGTTTTCCTCCTCTATTTCTCGTTGTATAACCATTATTCCTTTTCACCCTTGTTTTCAAACTTCCATTTTTGGATTTGTCTGTTGTTTGATCAAGGTATAAATAATGCCCCCAAAAATAAATAGAATACCAATCGATTGTAAAGTCGAAGGACGGAAATCTAAAATAAGCGTATCGAGTAGAATAGCAACGACTGGATCAACAAAAACTAATGCAGATATGACAACTGTCGATAATTTGCGAAGACTATCAAAAAATAAGTAATAAACAAACCCCGTGTGTATCAAGCCTGTTCCTAATATGTACAGCCAATTCGAACCATTTAACCCGTAAAACTCAGCAAAGTTCATAAATGGAAATAGGAGGGCAATTCCAATCATCGTTTGCAAAAATGTCATAGCATAAGCACTTAGTTCATTAATTCCTTTTCCAAGTAACATCGTCATCGCATAGCACAACGCTGACAACAAAGCCCATACAAAACCTGAGCCCATAAAATCCGTTAATGAATTGAAATTTTCAATACCGATAATAAATATACTTCCAAGAAAACAAATGATAATTGCTAGTAAGGATATAATTGTCATCTTCTCTTTTAAGAATAAACTGCCTAATATTAAAACGAATATAGGTGCTAAATTATATATAGAAATGGCGACTGTAATCGACATCTCCTCAAATGCTTTAAATAAAAACACCCAGTTTAACACGAGAAAAATACCGCAGATGAGCGTTTGAATGACTTCACGTTTCTTCCAAGTTTCCGCTTTATGTTGGCCAGAGATGAACCAACAAAGTCCCAAGAAAAGCGTTGCGCAAATACATCGTACGAAAACTAATTCTACCGCTGGTATACCAGTCTTCCCTGTAAAAAAACCGATTGAACCGAAAATCGCCATCGATAGGGTCATTTTGAACATTGCTGCTCCGTTCATCACGTGCACCTCCTTACTATTTGGTTATGATTTATTGCTTTTAATCCATCGGTAATAGTTGGTGCTCATGTGCTTTCAAAACAGCTTCCATTCTTGATTCTACACCTAGTTTGGTGAAGATTTTTGTTAAATTATGCTCCACGGTACGCTGACTCATAATTAAGTTTCTAGCTATGATCTTATTCGTATAACCTTTTTCTATTTCCCTTAAAATAGCTTGTTCTTTTTCTGTTAAACGAATATTCACTAAAGGGGCTTCTTTATCGATTGCAGCGTTTGGGACTTCGATTCTTTTCAGTTGACGGAGTAAGCATAGTGGGAGAACGACCTCTTCTCTTAACGCACATCGAATAGCTGTAATAATTTGATCCCCTGTTGCCGTTTTACTTAAAAAACCGGAAACATTAGCTTCTATTAACAAATTGTAATGTGTATCTATGTCAAAACCGGTATAAATTAAAATGATTGACTCTGGCTCTTTTTCTCTAATCATTTTCATCAGTTCTAAACCATTGAGTTCCGGCATATATAAATCGATTAAATATACATCGTAAGTCGTTCGCTCCAAGTGTTCCATAACCTCTAGACTATTTGTCAGTACAGTAACATTCATATCCTTTTGTTGGTTAATAATAACCTTGGTCCCTTCACTAACTGACGGATGATCGTCCACAATTAGCACTTCAAACATTTCACAACATCTCCGTTCCCACTTCAATTCTGACTTTCGTTCCTTGGCCTTTAGATGAAGTTATTTCTATACGACCATCGATACTTCTAATTCGTTCTTTTATCCCTACTAGTCCCATAGAGCTAAATGAATAACCTTCATTTGTGAGGTCAAACCCTACCCCATCGTCTTTATACTTTAATATGATTGTCTGATCGATTTGATAAAAGTCGATACTTACTTCTTTTGCGTTTGAGTGTTTCATTGCATTAGTAAGTAACTCTTGAAAAATGCGATAGAAGATAAGCTCTTCATCCTTGCTCTGATGAATATTCTCACCTATTGATACATAAAGAAGAAAGTTACAACGCAATTTTGTTTGCCGGATCAACCTATGTAAAGATTCCCTTAGCCCTTGTTCACTTAGTAATGGAGGTCGAAGTTCCATACATGTTTCCCTAATGAGATGCACATTATCTAGCATCTGTTCTTTCATCTCGTTCAATTTATCTTTTATCACTTGATCGTTAACCATTTTATCAATACTATCCATTTCTCTTAACAGCTGCAATTGCTCTTGTAATATAGAATCATGCAAATCATTGGATAAATTTGCCCGCTCTTTTTCTGAAAGTGCAAATAATAATTTGGACATCCATTTCGGATACTCATCGGTTTCTTGCAATTTTAGTTTGTCAATTTGTTCGACTAATCCTTCTATTAGTTTCATATTTTCCACGACAACATTTGCATAGTAAGCCATCATCTCAATCCAAATTTTCTCATCACTTTTCAACTTTGTTCCTGACTTTTTCTCATCACATATAATAAGTTTTTTAATCCCAATGTCACTACCCACGACTACAGCAAAACCTCTTGAAAAAGTGAAAATTTCTCCTACCGATTCATACTCCCATTCCACTTCTTCCAATTCCGTTAGATTTATAAAAGTGTCTGATGATAAATAGTGAACTTTCCAAGCCTTCGTCGACTCTTGTTGCTGTATTTCTACAAAAGTTGCGCTTTGTACGTTCAACGTGTTTTCCATCTCTTTTAAGATCCGATCAACAACCATTTGTGCTTTGTTTTCGTCTTTTGTTTTTTGGAAAAAAGTATACATATTCGTTTGTAAATTGCCTTTAGTTGAAAACATATACTTTCTATTTTTATAATCTATCCGTTCTTTCACGTACAAAAAGAGAATGCTACCGACAAAAAGCATGATAAATATAAAGATAACTTCTTCCAGCGGTATGCTTTTTCCTAAGGATAAACCAATGATTCCGCAAATGATGAGCGAGAATGGAAAAGCGAGTACAGTATAATACTTAAACCGGCTCAAAATATAGTCAATATCGAACAGCCTTTCAGCGACTTGCAAATAAATAAAGCTAATAGGAATGAAAACTAAAAACATAACAGCTAATTCAGCATTCACAATTGATTTAGAAAAAAGTACTGCCGGAATTGCATACAAAAAAGTAAATGGACTAAAAGCTAAAATAAAGATAAATATAAGAAGCTTAACTGCTTGGCTACCAGGTTGTTCTTTATATTTAGAGTAGTTTTTGATAAATAAAGCCAGAATAAATATAAGTAAGAAGCTAAATATACCTAACTCTAACATCGTTCCAATAGTAATGAATGATGGAACTAATAGAGTAATTATATTTGCCACAAAAATGAATAATGGAAGGCAAAATAATTTTCGAAGGGTTGATCGACTGATGAACGTAACTTGAAACTTTTCCAAAAAAACTTTTAAAAACTGGATATAAAGAACAAGACATCCTACAAGCGTTACCCCATTGACTATACGAGCTACTATATCTGCACGACTCGAAGCACCTGCGCTCCCATAAGCTAAGGCAATACATAATAAAAACTGGATTAATATAAACGCAGAAAGTTCTTCCTTTTGTTTTCGGTATATATAGATGGCAACATATACAGTTAATACTAAATATAGAAGTGGAAAGAGTAAATGCGAGAAAAGCTGACTTGGCACGGATGCAAAAGAAACAGAGAAGTTCTTCTGTTCACCGTTTTCACCTAAAAAAGTCAAACTTTTTGCTGTTCTAACAATCTGTTGTTTCAAAATTTGATTGTTCTGTTCCGGTTTCTCACCATCTATCTTCTGTAAAACATCGCCAATTTCAATATCTTGGTTATACGCCCATCCGTTGTCATATATTTGATTTACTATCCAATTGCCGTTATCATTTTTAACACCAAAACCAATAAGTGGCGATTGCATCGTAATATAAGTTGCATAAATCATGAATATAAGGACTGTTCCTATAGGAATTAGTATTTTTTTATCTAAATGTCTCATGTCTCAACCGTCTTTCTCCTATTGTATTGTTAACCTCCAATAAACAATACGCACTGGCTGATACCAATAAAAAATGCGGCATGTTGAATTGGTGAATCTTCAGCTATTTCCAGCTGGATTAAAAATTCCCCTTCTACATCTGCTTTCCACCTTGCAATTTCTTTGTCTTTCCATATAAATCGTGACCAGCCTTCCATTTCTTTCTGTATGTTGATTTGCATGTTACCGCTTTTAATGATTAAATCTGGGATCAGTTCTTTCCATTTATCGTAAGACACCATATATTTTTCCTTATGCAAATAGTCGTAGGCTTCATAATAAACCCTGCCTTTTCTCGTAATCTTTTTGCATGAAAACACGAGTTGGTCTTCCAGATTGTATACGTCGTATTGTAAAAAATAACGATAATCCATTAGCTTGTCTACCATTTTTTTGATGGTATTAGAATAATGCCTTTGAAACTTAAAGGTAGCGATGCTTTCTTCATTATATGCATAAGTAATTGGTGTTGTTTCAAGGGAAATTGGTTGTGCATATGTAAATTTGTACATGTTCAGTTCTCCTTTTTCTTTAACCATAACACAAATAGAACCTCCTTTAGATAGTGAATTCTAAAGGAGGTTTTCCCTTTGATAATTTAATATGTCTTCCATAGATTTTTCAAATGGAATAAGCGGTGACCATCCTGTTTGCAATAATAATGATGGTGTAGTGACATCTAATTTTTCTTTCCTATTTTCCAATGACTGTATATCGATGTCCACTTTGGATAAAGTTTGTAGCACATCTATAATTTCCTGCTTACGAGGAAAAGTTAGTACCTAATTAGAATATTTGTAGATGGTCTCGAAACACAAACGAGATCATCTTTTTATTTTTTGCATATAGGAAGTCAGCCCTAATGACCAAACAGGAAATAAAAGACTTATTAATAGAAGGCGGCTTTTTAAACTAATAAAAGAGGCTTTTTTTGAGTAGTTAATAATCCACTCGAAAGAAGCCTCTTTTTTGCTATTCATGTTTTCGTCTGTTTAACTCAACTATCTCTAGATTTTTTATATCGGCTCATTTGCTGCGTTAGAAACATGAATACGCCAAGCAAAACAAGCAATCCACCAACAATTTGCCAACCAACAAGACGCTCACCTAAAAAGATAGCCGCAAGTATAGTTGCTCCTACAGGCTCCCCTAAAATACTCATCGAGATCGTGGTGGCATTTACATAGTTTAACAACCAGTTATTAATCACATGAGAAATGGTTGGTACGATTGCAAGTAAAACAAAGATTCCCCATTCTTTCGCATCATATCCACCCATCTCTACATTTGTTATGAAGTTATAAACAATTAAAGCAATCGCTGCAAACCCAAAAACACAAAAACTATAAATCCAATGAGACACTTTTTTCACTGCATTTTGTCCGATTAACAAGTATCCAACAACGGCAATAACACTCAAAAAGGAAAGAATATCCCCAATTATAGCATTCCTACTTAAACCAAAATCACCCCAGCCGACCATTACAGCTCCTATAACAGCAATTCCCATCGTCGTCAAAGCTGCAGTTGTCGTTCTTTCTTTATACAAAAATACTCCGCCTATTAATGCAACTATTGGTTGCAATGCTAGGATAATTGTCGAACTTGCAACCGTTGTTAACTTCAATGAACCAAACCAAAGCGCAAAATGAAGCGCTAAAAATAAACCAGCAAAAAATAATAAAAACCATTCTTTTTTTGCTATCTTTTGAAACTCTTCTCTTTTAAACCAAACAACTGGAACTAATAATAAGCTTGCCAAGATCATCCGATACATACTTAAAATAGTTGCAGGTGCAGTAGACCATTTCACAAAAATTGCGGCAAACGATATCGCAACTATGGAAATGATTAATGGTAATACAATAGACTTTGAAGCATTTCCTTCTTTCACTTCTTTACCCCGTTCTTTTAACTTTCGTTATTTATATACTTTTTACACATTTAAATATACTGTATACGGGCAAGAATAGGAAACAGAAGTTACTTAATGTGATGCCGCTTCCATTTTTGATATCGATTCCAAACTCCTTTTCCTCCTGCAGATACAAGTAAAGTGGTCGATAATGTTATCCCTGTCAACGCAGTAACGAGCGTAACCCACTCAAAGAAGGAATAGTTGAACACTTTGGACCAATTAATTTCTCCTTCCCAATCTTCTATTACTAAATTCATCCCATAAATCCCGGAGACGACCGTATATACAGTTAAAATATACAACAGCATATTATGACGCTTAGCTGCTTGTTTTTCTTGCGCACGATATAAATCATCCACTGTTCGTTTTACTTCTGCAAAAAGCGGCTTTAAATAAAACACTTCACGCAACATATTAGTAAACTCTTTTCCTTCCGTACGAACCGAAACTTCTTCAAAATAGTAACGCGAGTCAAATTTAGAAATAAGTTCGATTAACTCTTCCACATATTGTTTGTCTTTAGCCCAACTCACCTCACTATGTTCAAAAGACAATCGCAATAACATAATTTTATAATAAAAATGGAGCAACAAATTATAATAATGAATACTCATAAACTTAGCTATATCTTTCTTTAATGTTTCTATGCCTTTTACCGAAATAGTAGTTTGTGTATGCATAGAAGTAATCGTATATGTATTCGGTGCCCATCTGTCGTGTACCCGCTTTTCTAAATAGCGTTTGATATATGCTGGATTAGTACTGGATATAAAGTCGTTCCCCTCAGAATCTTTTCCATCTAATTGTCCCATTCGAAATAATTGATCATTCGTGATAGCTTGACCCCCATTAGCTATTAAAAATGCAGATGAAAGCATGCGTTCATCTTCAAAAAAAGGTAAACTTCCATAATACCCTTCCATCTTTTTATTTTCTATTATAAATGGTTTTAAAAAAGGACATAAGTAATCTACAATAAGCTCGCTCGTTGTAGTAAATGTTTTATCTAGATGATGAATGTTTGTACCTTTTTCTTCTTCCAGTTTAGGCTCTAAAACACGAAAATGACTCATAAAGTCTAACACATTCGTTAAACTTTCCTGTTCTTTTGTCATTTCTGTTCGAACCGTTATAAGCCCAATACCAAAAGGGCATAATATAATATCCACACTATTTATGTTAAAATCAAATTTATTTTCATTTCCTTCTAAAGTAAATGATTTCTTTATTTCTTTGGAATACCGCAGAAAACCTCTTTTGTTCACAGAATCTGGAAATAGCTTATCTTCAACAAACGGCAAAAAAAATTGATCTAATTCTTCATGGTTTATTTGAATGCCTTCCCCGTAATAAAGACCTTGAAGCTCATCATTGTCTAAATCGAAAAAACGAAAATGATGTTTTTTCAAATGTACCATTAGTTCCGCCCGCTCCTTCTCACGAAATGAAAAGGGGAATAAATAATTCATGAAAGCATCCGTGATGTCTAAATGTTGAATATTTTTCATTTCCACCGTATAGATGACCCCCATATACTTATAGTTAGTTCTCTATACCACTAAGACTCTGGCTATAAACAAAAAGCAGCCCTACCTAATATTTACCATAGGTGGGACTGCTTTTTTAAATTATTTAATATTATTTTGGTTGTTTTGGTTATTACGATTGCTATTGCGGTTATTTTGGTTGTTGTTTTTATTTTTTTCGTTACGTTGTGGATTATTTAAATTTTCAAAGTTGAAATCTTCTCCGAACTCTAAATCATTGTTTGGATTGTTTTGGTTTTTGTTGTTATTGCGGTTATTATTGTTTCCCACAGTTACTCACCTCCTTGACCATATTAGAATGGTCTATTGAGAGAAGATTATTCTTTTTTAAGTAAAGTTTTTTTCTCTTCGCTTACTCCTCTTTTTCTTTCGTTTCCTACTTTATCTATATCCATTTCTTCCGCAAACTCAGTTTGTAAATCTGTGCGCTGATAATTTCCTGTTTTTTTTTGCAGTACAAAAATATGGCTATCCATATATTGATGCAAAAATAATTCGCCCATCATTATTGCTAAAGCAGATATAAATGAAGCAGTTGCTAATGCAATCGGTTTATCAAATATATTGGCACCTAACAGACATACTACGACCAGTGCAAGGAAAAAATCAACGATCGCCCCCAAGATATTTCCAATTTGCGGTAAAACAAACATGTCACCAATAACCCCTACAACAGTCAATACTCCGCTCGTGATAAGTATATCTGTGAAGTTTATACGATAAAAGAACCCTAAAATAATCCATAACACCACCGTTATCATGACAAACTTCATTAATAAGGTTTTGATATGCAATTATTGCCCACTACTCCTCTCAGCGTTTCTTTTGGTCGAACACAGTACCGTTAACGCCTTTCATGCCTTCGCGTTTTAATTTTTCAGCAAACCACTCATTTAGTTCGTTATAAGTCATACCTGAATTGGCATTAAGCCTCTTCACTTCCTCAATGTCTGTCCCGACAACTGTTAACTTTGCATGCTTATTTTCCATGAAGATCACTCCCCTTTCAATTGTTGATAGTATGTGAATAAGTCCATCCCATTTTGGTACAAACTAACCCTACTTCTATAGCATCTCCACCATAAACATAATCATCCTGCACAATTTCACTTGTACCGATGATATACCTCCAGGTGGATCTGCCTCATTTATCATAATTTTTCTTGTAGTTTCCCCCAGCGAGTTATACTTAACCTGTATTTCAAAAATAAAAAAGTGAGAGAAAAATTTATTCCTCTCACTTTTACTTATTATTCTAGACTTCCTTTGTATTTTAGCTCTTCAACAGACAAATGATCCATTTTTCCGTCTAAAATAGATTCTACATCCATAAGTGTTTGAGACATAGAAACTGCTCTTCCCTCTTGGCCAGTGAATGGTTCTGCCACAAAGAATGGTTGTGTAAAATAGGCTTCTAAACGCTCTCCTCTTTTGTATGTTCCCAATTCTGTCTCTGGAATTTTATTAATCCCATGAACAGTAACAATAGAGCGTAATTCGCGATAGCGGCGAAGAAGCTTCTGCGCACGTTGTCTTACGTTGAAATGACGTTCATCTAAATCTACACCTTCAATAATAGAGGATGTTGAATAGATTGGGTGGATAGCTGGATAAAGATGACGTGTTGCAAGATCTGTATCCAATTGCCAAACAGTTTCCAAAGGACCATAAGGCATATCTTCATCAACCACTTCGCCAGAAAGGTCTAATAATATTGTCGTGATGTTATGAATACTTTCTGTTACTAATTTTTCTTGTAAATCTAAAAGCTCTCCAGATACTATATAACTCTTATCCGTAATAAAAATAATATTCCCTTGTAACTCTGCTAATTTCGAAAATGTTTCATCAATGGAGACCGTAACAAAGTCTGCTAACTCTGTTGTACCATCTAACTCACTATGCTCTGTAGTTGGCAATAAAAAAACAGTTGTATAATCACTTTCTTTAAAGCGATGCATCAGCTCAGCAAGAATGACAAGTTGCCCCATTCCTGGTCGAGCAACTAAGCCAGTAGTACCCCCTTTTACTAATGGTGCAAAGAAATCCAACGTTTTAATTTGCGTTTCAATCATATTCAATTTCTCCCCTCGTATGATTAATTCATCCACTGTACAGTTTGCAAGCGTCGCCAACCCAACAAGCGTCTTTACTTCTGCTTTTCCCAAATCAATCTTCCCTGTACATAAATTTGAGACCGTAGCAGGTCGAATCCCAATCGATTTTGCAGCAGTCGTAAGATTGGGTACTTTTCTTCTTAATAAGGCCACATTCAAACGAATTTCATCCATTATTTCCCCTCCTTGTTACTTTTAATAGTAATTTATTTTACTTTTAAAAGCAACAACTTTTTTCTTTTGAGAGTAATTTATTTTACTTTGAAAATTACTTTTACTATTTCCTAGAAGGAAAATGCGATGCCAGAAAGCCTTCAAAATATCTTGAGCTTCTGGAAAGTACTAATCAGATTTGTATATGCGGCTCTGCGGCTATTATTTCCCCTGTTATGGGGAAATTTCTATCGTGGCTTTCTGTATAGTGGTTCCGGGTAACATAGTGGATGCCTGCTAGCAGCTTTTTCAGTTCTTTTATCTTCATGCACTTACATATTCCTACATATAATAATTTGCCGATTAATTTCTTGTCAGGTATTATTTTTTTCTATCTAAAAATCCCGCCAGCTTTCGATAAAGTAGTGGGATATGAAATATGGATATTCGCCAGATACAGATTTCACACAGTTGCTCACTTTCGTGCTAGATTGTCCATCTATTTGAGAAGATTGTCCAGGTCTTATATAAGATTGTCCATCTTTGTGGAGTGATTGTCCAAGTTCTATAAGATTGTCCAACTTTCTTGCTAGATTGTCCATCTACGCGAGGAGATTGTCCAGGTTTTACATAAGGTTGTCCAACTTTGTGGAGCGATCGTCCAAGTTCTAAACACTCCTTTTCATTTCATTAAAATTGCCTCCCTTAAAAGGTTTTTCTATACAGCAAGTAGACTTGATGCCCTTCAGAAGTAAGCTCTTGTGTAATGGTTTCCGTAATCGTCGTTTTACCAGCACCACTTAATCCATCAATACCGATAATGTATGGTCGTTCAAGCTTTGGTAATTGTTCAATCGCTTCTATTACTTTTTGAGTGACCGTCATAAGTTACTGTCCATCCCTTTCTTTTATTAACTTGTAATGCTATCTATTCACTTCCCCACAATTCTTTTATCTAATTCGTTACTAGTTGTTTATTTCCTCCAATAACAAAAAAGGCAACTCGAATATTCTCGAGTCACCTCTATTACGTTTTATTACCAAACAAATAAACCTACAATCATTGCGCTTAACAATGAAACAGCAATACCACTTACAAGAAGTTTCCAAACATTTTTACCAATAATCGCAGACTTCCCTTCTGATAAAACGGAATTATATGTTCCGTAAATCATACCAACTGTACTAAAATTGGCGAATGATGTTAAGAAGGTCGTCGCAACAGCAATCGTATGTGGAGGCAAAGTATCTAATTGATTCTTTAAATCCATCATCGCTACGAATTCGTTCGTAGCCAATTTAATGCCCATCAATTGTGCTACATACATGGCATCTTGTGGCGGCAAGCCAAGTAAAAAAGCAAACGGACTAAACAGTATTGAAAAGATTTTTTGAATCGTAAGACCATTTACAAAAACACCCAAGATCCCATTAAGAGCAGCTGTGAGCGCTACATAACCAATGACCATAGCTAAAATAACGATAACCATATTCATGCCGACTAACATGCTGTTGGAAATAGTCGAGAAAAAGTCCTTTTTCTCCGATTTAGGTGGTACATAAATGATGTCTTCCTCTTTTGTCACATGGACTGGATTTAAAATACTAACTAAAATCAGTGCATTTAAACAATTTAACGGAATGGCACTGAATACATATTCTGCTGGAACCATTGATAAATAAGCACCAAGAATGGATCCACTTATACTACTCATACTCATTATTCCAAAGGTAAGTAGTCGATTATCCTTAAGGACAGATAACTGATCACGAATGACAGCTAATGCCTCCGTATTACCTAGGAACATCATTTGAATGGAGAAAAAGCTCTCCAATTTAGGAAGGCGGGATACTTTGGAAATAAGCCAACCACCTTTATCAATAATCCACGTTAAAATCCCAAAATAAGATAAAATATCGAAAAAAGTAACGATAAAAATAATTGGAAGCAATGCACTGAAGAAGAAGTCAACCGTTTCATTTGCCATAACAGTTGGAAATACAAAGGCGATACCTTCGCTTGCACATGCGATTAACCACGTAAAGAAAGTCGCAATTTTATTAATAACCCAGCTACCAATAGTTGTTCCTAACATAAACCATGTAATGAGCAATTCAACAATGATCAGAGAAACAATCGGCTTCCATTTTACCGCTTTCTTATTCGGTGAACATAAAAATACGACACCCATCACGACAAAAACGCCTAAAATATTAAGCAAAAAGTACATCAATGCAACTCCTTTATATGACTTCAACCAACAAAAAAATCCCTTACTTTTCATCGTTTCTAAAATAGAGAAAGAATGAAAAATAAAGGATTTAGAAAAAGAACTGTGCGGTCTAGCCCGTTCCTCATACTAAATTTAATCATACTTCCTGTAGTCTAGTTTTTTACGGTTACTAGGTAGAAACGATCAGCCCATATTTCTGATCTTATACAAGAGTTATTTCTAAATTGGTATGTAGAATACTACGCTTCACCGTTTAAATAATCAATATGCTAACACTTATTCGGAATAGCAAAATTAAGAGGAATATTCACAAACGTCTATTACTTGTATACGAACTAGTATGAACAATGGGCGAACATTGTATTCATTTCTATTTTTCTCTAAAATAATAGAGATGAAATAGGAGGTTTCGTGATGAAAAAGGGTTATTTAGCGAATGGATTATTTGGTTTAGTGGGAATGTAGATTTTGCAAACTCACTGCAAGCTCGGATGCTAAAATAGTTATTGACTAGTCAGAAAAATTATATTAATATTATAACAATTTACTAATAGAAAGGGACATACACCTAGAGTATCTATCATCATGCATTTTTGAGACAAATAGGACTTAGCATTATCCGAAACACGCTCATCCTAGAGAGGGCTTTTTATTTTTTGAAAATTCGCGATATATTTCATGCAATATATTTGGAGGTATTTAGAAATGAAACAAACGACGAAACAATATATAATCGAACGGATGTATAAGGCCTCACAAGGACTTGCAAATGCAGTTCTTGTCACATTAGGTATTGGCCTTCTTATAGAAACGTTCGGAACATTTACTGGTTGGGAAGGATTTACAACAATCGGTAAAGCTGCACAACTAATGTTAGCACCTGCTATTGGTGCTGGTATTGCTTATCAACTTGGTGGAAATACTTTAGTTATTTTCAGTGCGATGGCCTCTAGTACAATCGGTGCAAATGCACTTCACATGAATGCAGAAGGAGCCTGGATTCTTACTACAGGACAACCGATAAGTGCTGTGTTAGCTACCATCATTGCCGTCTGGGTTGGAAAACGCATTGCTGGTAAGACAAAGTTAGATATGCTAGCTATTCCATTTGCCGCTATACTTGTCGGAGGAGTTGCAGGTGTTGGATTAGCAGCAGTTACTACCCCACTTCTAGAACAGTTAAGTAGATTTATCGCAAACTCTGTTTCAGGCTCTCCTGTTATGGGGTCAATAACTATCGCACTTGTTTGGAGTATTTTCCTTATGTCTCCTGCATCTTCCGCAGCGATTGCCATTGCTTTACAGCTTGATCCAGTTTCGAGTGCGGCTGCACTTATCGGGTGTACAGCTCAATTTGCTGGATTTACAGCTATGTCTTTAAAACAAAATGATTTAGGTGCAAATATTGCACAGTCATTTTTAACACCAAAAGTACAAGTGCCAAATATCGTTAAAAACCCACTTCTCGTTATAGGGCCATTTCTATCTTCCGTCATTTGTGCACCAATTGCGATATTAATGTTCCACTTTGAAGTACCCTACACATTAGCGGGACTTGGTCTTAATTCTTTTATCGCACCGTTAAATATTCTTGCAAACCAAGGTGTAATTGTTTTATTAATGTATATTGTATTAGGTGTCATTTTACCAGCAATCATATCACTTACCGTTTATCATTTGCTAAAAGCTAGAGGTTTAGCTAAAACTGGTGATTTACGTATGGAAATACAATAATCTTTCATTTTTGACACAAGGTTCCGCATTAATAGTTATGCAGCGGGTGAAAACATAAAATAAAAGTACTTGACAATCTTTTGAATTGAGTGTAAATTCGTTATTATAAGTTAAAGCGATGAAGAGAAAAAGTAAAATGGTAAGATTTCTTCAAGAGAGCTTCGGTAGCTGAAAAGAAGCAGAAATACCCCGTTTGAACAATGGCCTCTGAGCTCTACATTGAACACGCAAATGATTTGCGCTTGAGATGTAAGCGGGATTTGGTACCCGTTATCAATACCACAGTCTAGAATCTATCTTAAAAGGATTCTGTACTTGTTGAGGTTACTTATGTGAATAAGTGACGAATAAAGGTGGTAACACGAGTATTAATCTCGTCCTTTTCAATCTATACGATTGATGGGGACGGGATTTTTTTATTCTCTAGGAAATTATAAAATCTACCCCTCGGGGCAGACATAGGTGCTTACGCTTTTGTTATTCCCTTTATTCACAAGTTTAAACAAATAATACAATAGGAGCGTGTCTAACATGACAGAAGGATTATTAGTTTTACAATCAGATTTTGGAATTAGCGATGGTGCTGTAAGCGCAATGCATGGGGTTGCAAACTCTGTGCAACGTGGCTTGCCTATTTTCGACTTAACCCATCAAATTCCACAATATAATATTTGGGAAGCTTCTTACCGGTTACTACAAACGATTAATTACTGGCCTGAGCAAACAGTGTTTGTATCAATTGTGGATCCAGGTGTTGGTTCTGATCGGAAAAGTGTAGTAGCTGTAACGGTAAAGGGACAATACATCGTAACCCCTGACAATGGAACATTAACCCACGTGAATAAACTTATCGGTATTAAAGAAGTGCGTGAGATTGATGAGACGATAAATAGACTTCCAAACTCTGGCGAATCACATACTTTCCACGGTCGTGATATTTATGCTTATACAGGCGCTCGCCTTGCATCAGGTTCTATTCAGTTCGAAGAGGTTGGACCATCTCTTCCTTTGTCATCCATTACCGAATTTCCGTTAAAAGATTCGAAGTTTGAAAATGAAGAACTTACTGGTATTGTCGACATTATCGATCGTCCATTTGGAAACCTATGGACAAATATAAGTCGAGTACAGTTTAAACAATTGAACGCAGATTACGGAGAGTCTTTCCAAGTGTCAATATTCACAAATGGACACAAAATTTATGAAAATACACTGACATACGGTCGCTCGTTTGCAGCTACTAAGGTTGGTGAGCCCCTTTTATATGTAAATTCTTTAGACAATATTGCCATTGCCATCAACCAACAATCTTTTGCAGAAACTAATGGTATTGGTACTGGGATGAACTGGGAGGTAAATATTCGAAAAACTTCTCCAGTAGTATTTAATTAATCTGTAATAATTGATAATATAAAAATAAAAAGTATGGGAGAATGATGAATGAAGAAGTCTATTTTTTCAACGAAAACAATCGTTGCAATCGGTATTGGTGCAGCAGTGTTTCTTATTTTAGCTAAATTTGTAGCGATTCCTACTGGGATCCCAAATACGACGATTCAAACTGCTTATGCATTTTTAGCACTTATTGCTATTCTTTTTGGACCAATTGCAGGTTTGTTTGTCGGATTAATCGGGCATGCATTGAATGATTTGACTTCATACGGCTCTGTTTGGTGGAGCTGGGTAATTGCTTCGGCTTTTGTTGGACTTGGTATTGGTTTGTTTTACAAACTCTTTTCTGTCGAAGATGGAGAATTTGGCCTTCGAAAAATTATTACGTTTAACGTCGTTCAAATAATTGTTCAAGTAATTGCTTGGGTCATAATTGCACCAGGACTTGATGTATTAATCTACGCGGAGGCAGCGAATAAAGTATTCACACAAGGCATCGTCGCAGGTCTTTGGAATATAGGAACTGTTGCTGTACTCGGTACCATTTTGTTAACCGCTTACGCAAAAACAAGAACGAAAAAAGGAAGCTTAAGTTACGAGGATTAAGTAAGTTAGGAGATTTACATGAAAAAGCCAGTTATCGAGTTTCAAGATTTTAGCTTTCAATATGATAGCCAGTCGAAACCTACGCTCCATAATATAAACTTAACTATTCATGAAGGGGAAAAAGTATGCATTGTTGGCCCTTCAGGTTCAGGAAAGAGCACGCTCGTTCATTGTTTGAACGGGCTTGTTCCTTTTGCATATAAGGGCGAAATTTCAGGTAGCCTTAAGATCGGTGGAAAAGAAACACGTACACTCGACCTCTTTTCTATTTCTCAAACGGTCGGCACTGTTCTACAAGATACTGATGGACAGTTTATCGGGCTTACAGTTGCAGAAGATATTGCCTTCGCATTAGAAAATAATGCCGTTACGCTAAAAGATATGAAGGAAAACGTCCAAAAAGCAGCAAGTCTTGTCCATATGTCCTCTCATTTGCACGCACGGATTCATGAATTGTCTGGTGGCCAAAAACAACGTGTTGCGCTAGCTGGTGTCCTTGTTAATAATATCGAGGTTGTATTATTCGATGAACCACTCGCGAATCTAGATCCTGCTTCTGGGAAAGAGACAATGGTACTCATCGACAAGCTTCAAAAAGAGTCGAATAAAACGATCATTATTGTAGAACATCGATTGGAGGATGTACTCTCTCAGTCGTTAGATCGTATTATTTTAATGAATCACGGGCAAATCATCGCGGACATTACACCAAATGAAGTACTTGCGGGTTCCCTATTGACCGAAAACTGGATACGCGAGCCACTCTATATTAAGGCATTAAAGTATGCAGGCTGCAAATTGTCGCCAGATATGACGTTAACTAAGGTAGAAGAGTTAGTAGAAGAAGCCTTTGGGAAAAAGTTAGCAAATTGGCACGCAATTGACCGTTCTTCCATCCAAAGGGGAAATGAAGAAGAAACTGTATTATCTTTAGAAAATATTAGTTTTCATTACCCGAATAAGGAAAATATCATAAAAAACGTTTCATTTAAACTACATAAAGGGGAAATGATTAGCCTCGTCGGGGCAAATGGTGCGGGTAAATCAACCCTCTCCTCTCTTATTTGTGGATTTGAAAAGCCAAATAAAGGAACAATTTATTTTGGAAACACGGATGCAAAAAATGATTCCATTAAGGAACGGGCGGAACGAGTAGGATTTGTACTACAAAATCCCAATCATATGTTTTCCAAGCAAATGGTATTTGAAGAGGTGGCATTTGGACTTGTTCTAAAAAATATTTCGGATTCAGACATTAAAACACGTGTAGAAGATACATTGAAAGTTTGCGGATTGTATCCATTTAGAAATTGGCCTATTTCAGCTCTTAGCTATGGACAGAAAAAACGATTATCGATAGCGACCATCTTAGTGATGCAGCCTGAGATCATGTTATTGGATGAACCAACTGCCGGGCAAGACTATAAACATACAACAGAATTAATGATGTTTTTAGAGGGACTTACTAAAAATGGCATGTCTATTATTCTTATTACGCATGATATGCATTTAATGACGGAGTATACGGATCGTGCAATTGTATTATCTAGCGGACAAATTCTAGCTGACGATTCTCCAGCTCATATTTTATCAAAACCGGAGCTTATTAAAGAAGCAAATTTAAAAGAGTCTTCTTTATACGAGTTAGCAAAACACTTGAACGTTTTGGAACCTTCACGTTTTGTTGAACAATTTATTCAATACGATCGGGAGGTACGCACTAATGAGCAATGAGCTGTTGAGTTATATTGAACGGGACTCGATCGTTCATCGTTTAACAGGGGCAACAAAGTTAATTTGCTTTCTCCTCTGGTCGTCTGCTGTGATGCTTACGTATGATACTCGTTTTTTACTGTGCATATTGTTTGTGAGTTTTGTCCTATTTTATGTGTCGAAAATAAAATTGAAAGAAATTAGCTTTGTATTAGCTTTCATTTTGTTTTTCTTATTGCTTAATAATATCGCCATTTATTTGTTCGCACCTCAACACGGAACAGTAATCTATGGGACCTCTCATCCTATTACTGGTTCAATTGGGCGTTATTCCATTACATTAGAGCAACTATTTTATCAATTTAATATTACACTGAAATATTTTGCGGTCATCCCACCGGCTCTGCTTTTCCTCGTAACGACACATCCGAGTGAATTTGCCGCATCTTTAAACCGTGTTGGTGTAAGCTATCGCCTAGCCTATTCGGTATCGATTGCCCTAAGATATATTCCAGATATTCAACGGGATTTTAAAACGATTGCACGTTCGAAGCAAGCACGTGGTGTGGATATGTCACGAAAAGAAAAGTTGGGAAAACGCATTAAAAATGCAAGCTCCATTATCTTTCCGCTAATCTTTTCTAGTCTGGATCGTATTGAAACTGTTAGTAATACAATGGACTTGCGTAGCTTCGGAAAGTTGAAAAAACGAACATGGTATAGCTACAAGGAATTTAGATTGAGAGACTTTATAGCTATTTTCGTTACATCTCTTTTTGTCGTATGCATGATCATGTTTCTGTTCATCAACGGTGGGCGCTTTTATAATCCGTTTGTTTAACTGGAAATTCCAAACCATTTCCCCCTATTTAAGTTTACTCTCAAAGTTACAAGGGTAAATAGATTATAAGAGTAAATAGACTGGGAGTGATTAATAATGGACGAAGAGAAACGCGTTGAAGTGCGTCGGGAAGAAAAAGCAGATTCGGGTTTAGTAGGCGCAACATTTATAAAATATGCCGCTTACCTAATTATCTTTTTCGGCATACTTTGGTTTTTAATCTCGTATGTTTTTCCAAAGTTTTAACGAATATAAAAATCCCACATTCAGCCTTTCCGGTAGAATGTGGGATTTTATAAATCTATTCTTATTAATTAAGCGTTAACCGTTTCTGCAGTTAATGATTTTGCAACTGCAGTTACTTTTTCAAGACCTTCAGCAATAATTTGTTCTGCCTTATCTGGCATTGCATTATGACCTTCGATGATTACTTCTTCTACAGACATTCCAAATACGCCGCCAAATACATTACGCATATAAGTAGCTGCCATTTCCATTGGTGCTGACTCAGGTGTAGAGTAAACTCCTCCACGTGCACTTAATAGAATTGCTTTTTTCTCTGTCATCAGGCTAACCATTTGACCCTCTGGAGTATATTTAAACGCATATCCTGCTTGGTACGTATAGTCTACGAATGTTTGTAATTTTGCTGGAATTGTTAGGTTCCATAATGGGAATGCAAAAACAACTACGTCTGCTGCGGATAAAGCATCCATTGCTTTTTGTTTAGCCGCTAGTAGGCGTTGCTCTACATCTGATAACTCTTCCCCGTTTTGTGTTTTTCCAAATGCATTGAACAAATCTTGTCCAAAGTATGGCATATCTTCTGCAAACACGTCAAAAGTTGTTACATTCAGGTCTTTTGCGTCTTTTACTGTTTCCATAAATGTTTCATACATTTTGCTTGATATTGCTTCCGTCGCTGGACGGTTATTTGCTTTTACTACTAAAATATTCATTGAATTCTTTCCTCCAAAACTATAATCTTGCTACGGTTACCTTTAGTAACCTAACATTTTCTATTCTAGCACATGGGTAAATTAGAAATCTATTTTATTGCTCACCGGAAAATTGTACAATGGCAAATTTAATCTAAACTATTTATAACGCTACTTCCCCAGAATGCACTTCGCTTTTTTCAAGCCACCTAATCGTTTCCTCAAACAATTTCTCTTCAAAAGAATAGCTAGCAAATGTATGATTAGCTTCTTTAATATAACGGATATTTACCGTACTTCCTCGTTTCAGAGATTCCGTATAGTAAACAGCGTTCTCTTTTGGAACATCTTCATCTTCCGCTGCATGAATAACCAGTAGCTGTCCTTCGTAAGAACGAATCGCTTCTAGTGGATGATGACTTTTCAAATCGTCCAAAAAATGCTGGCTCACGTAAAAACCGTTATAATCAAAAAGACCTAATATTCTCGCAGTTTGTAAAGCTGTGTCCCCCACAATAGCTACAATATCTTCATATGGTTTTGCAACCGGAGACCACAAGATTAGCTTACGAATTTGCTGATTCCCAGCTGCCGTTAAAGAAGCAACTGCTCCTCCTAGACTATGACCGATCAAAATAATATTATTTGCATCCACTTCTTTCAAATTCGAAACATAGTCAAGTACGACTTGTACCTCTTTTAACTGTTTGGTAACTGTGACATCTGCATAATCTCCATCACTCTCTCCACACCCACTAAAATCAAAACGAAAAACCGCATAGCCTTTTTCTGAAAAATTCCGTGCAGCCTTCACAAATAAGCGGTGTTCTCCTACCTTGCTCCCAACAAACCCATGTAATAGAACAATAAGCGGTACTTTTTTATTTTGAATTCCATCCGGGAGATGAAGTACTCCAGAAAGACGTACTTGATCGCAAAGAATTGAAAAAGATTCAGTCATATTATCCTGCTCCCCTTTTTCGATATTTAACTATTCAAACCTGTTTACTAGGTATTATAAATGACTAATGTAATTAGGTCAATTCACAACATAAGGTAATTTCTATTTAGCACCTTAATGTATAGAATTTGAAAACTTTTCTTATAAAAACACCTAGTAAAAGGATTGCTCGGATTCTCTTCTTATTGATTAATCGATTATCTTAATATAATTTCACTTTATTTACCATGAAAAAGAGCTATCCTACAAGTCGTAAATTGCCGAATTATGGGATAGCTCTTTGATAGTTTTAAAACAATGTTACGAAATCGGATAATATTTCATATTTGCTAAAGTTTGCTCATACTCCATATATTCTTTTAAGTTATTTAACTCCTCGCTATTCTTTAACGTGGATATGGCACTTTCGATTAAGAACTTTCTTGGCTCTTTTTTATTCATAATCTCTTCTTGGATAAAATACAACAAATTTAAATAGGTTGCCATCTTCTGCTCTTGCGCCTCAAGTGTCTTCTCAATTACTTTTTTCAAGTTCAACGTTGCAATTGAAAATTCATTGTTAAAAAAGTCATTATAATCTGATTGATGTAATAATGTATTAATATTTTCGGATGCGAATAGGTGAACCCCTTTCGCACTAATATCCTCTAGCATTGTAATGATGCGGTCCATAGAGTAATTGACAATTTGCTCGACTGAAATTTTTCCCTTCAAGACACGATTTGTAAGCAGAATATTTTGAATGATTCCGGTAAAAATAACGGCACAATCTATTAAATAGATTTTCTTATCTGGAGAAAAAATATCTAAAAAACGTTCGTATACCCAATGCAAAAACAAAAATCTAGAGTGCTTGATGAACTTAATAAGCTCGGGATCATTTGACACAAGTACATCTTCTATTAACTGATTTAATCTATTTTTTTTATTAAATTCCGCCATTAAGCCGATTTGCTCTTTGAATATATTCATATCTTTTATATCTTCCCCGATAAGTAGCTTGTCTCTTTCCATTTGCATGTTTTCTTGGATAAGATTGAACACAGCCTTAAACAATTCACTTTTGGAAGAAAAATAATTATAAAAAGATCCTTTCGAAATACCGCTATTGTTTAAAATATCTTGAATTGATGTGGCATGGTAGCCTTGTTCAATAAATAATTCATGTGCTTTATCTATAACATGTCTTTTTTTCTTATTCACCGCATTTACTCCTTTAGATGTTCGATATCCTCATATTTACAATTATAACACAACCTGATTGTACCGTTAGTATATTTTTATACTACAAGTATATTTTTCTTGCTAATTGGATTTCAATGGAGTATTATAAATTTTGTTAAACGAACTGTTCAAAATTGAACTGACAGTCTAAAAGAATAAAAGGAGAATACTATATGTCTGAAAAACAAACGAAACCTTCTTATGGTTTGTTAGCAATATTGATGACCGGAGCATTCGTTGCTCTATTAAGTAATACGTTATTGAATGTAGCTTTACCTGCAATTATGAACGAATTTGAAGTTAGTCCTTCTACCGTACAATGGTTGTCGACTGGTTATATGTTAGTGAATGGGATTGTAATTCCTACTACTGCATTTTTAATAAAAAAATTTACGGCAAGACGCTTGTTCTTAACTGCCATGGGATTATTCACAATTGGTACTATAATCGGGGGATTTGCACCAAACTTCCCAGTTTTATTGGCTGCACGTATGATTCAAGGTTCGGGAGCAGCATTAATCATGCCGCTATTAATGACCGTATTGTTTACAACATTCCCTCCTGAAAAACGTGGTTCTGCAATGGGAATGTTCGGGATTGTTATGATTTTCGCACCTGCCATTGGTCCAACATTATCTGGTTGGATTATTCAACACTACGATTGGTCAGTGTTATTTTTAATGATGATTCCTGTTTTGATTTTAGTGTGGGTTTTAGGATTCTTCAAATTACGCGATAAAAAGGAAAAAAATAATGATAAAATCGATGTCCTATCAGTTATTTTATCTGCTTTAAGCTTCGGTGGTATTTTATATGGATTTAGTTCGGCTGGAAATAATGGCTGGTCTGCTCCTAGTGTCTACTTAACTATTATTATTGGGGTAATCTCATTAGTTACACTAATCGTCCGACAACTCAAGATGAATGAACCGATGTTAGATTTTAGAGTATATAAGTATCCAATGTTTGCTCTATCTTCTGCCATTTCAGTTACATTAAGTATTGCCATGTTCTCTGCTATGCTGCTAATGCCAATTTACCTTCAAAATATTCGTGGAATTTCCGCGATGGATTCTGGTTTACTGATGTTACCAGGTGCTTTAATAATGGGAATCATGATGCCAATTACCGGTAAAATATTCGACAAATTCGGACCTAAAGTATTGGCGTATATAGGCTTAGCAATTGTCATTGTTACAACATACTTATTTAGCCAGCTAACGGATTCAACAGGATATACACATCTAATTGTACTCTATTCGGTTCGTATGTTAGGTATTTCAATGGTAATGATGCCAGTTATGACAAATGGTCTAAATCAAATACCAGCTAAATTAACGCCACACGGCACAGCTATGAATAATACGATTCAACAAGTGTCTGGTGCTATTGGCGGTAGCTTACTTGTAACAATTATGTCTAATCGCACATTAACGCATGTGAAAGAAATGATGGCGGAAGCGATGGCCAATTCAACAACTACGCCAACAGGAGAAGCTTTACAACAATTGCAACAACATGTAACAATGGAGGCTACAATTTCCGGGATCAATGATGCATTTTTAGTTTCTACCGGTATTGCGGTTGTCGCATTCATTCTATCACTGTTCCTCAAGCGAACTACTGGAGGAAAAGCTGCGACAAAACAAGTAGAAAAGGAAATGCTCGCTGAGTAGTTTTTATGTCCCTGTCGGTGTTAGGGACAATAATGAATACACAAAATATATTTATGTAAGACAAACCACCTCTCTATTAGACTAGTAGAGAGGTGGTTTATTTTTCCCTTACAGAGGAACGTTTAAAGGAGAACCTACCTCTTCCATCGAATGTTATAGCATGGCGGGTATATACGAATAAGGAGGAATTTCGATGACAAAACTAATAACGGACCATATTGGGAGACAAGTAAACGTATCCATTACACCAAAACGCATCGTTTCTATTTGTCCGGCGATTACGGAAACGCTCTTTACACTTGGTCTTAAAAATGAAATAGTTGGCCGCACTAAATATTGTATTTTTCCTGAAGGGATTGTCGAAAACGTACCTATTATCGGAGGAACAAAAGAAGTAAACGTAGAAAAAATACGAGCACTACAGCCCGATCTTATTCTAGCTGAAAAAGAAGAAAATACAGAAGAGATCGTACAAGTATTAGAAGAAATTGCGCCTGTTTTCGTTTTAGAAGTTCAGTCTATTAAAGAGGCCTATCGATTTATCCAGACACTGGGGTTTCTGACAAATAAGGAGCAGGTAGCAGAGCAACTCATTGACTCTGTTAAAGCAGTATTCCCTTCTCCATACATACAGAGTAAAAATGCTGCTTATGCAATTTGGAGAAAGCCATATATGGTCGTTGGGGGAACTACTTATATTAA
This sequence comes from Psychrobacillus sp. NPDC096426, assembly GCF_044762745.1. Lineage (NCBI taxonomy): Bacteria > Bacillati > Bacillota > Bacilli > Caryophanales > Bacillaceae > Psychrobacillus > Psychrobacillus sp. NPDC096426. Next base: position 206,625 of record NZ_JBIWEX010000002.1, read on the forward strand.
TGATGTACTACATACACTCGGTTTTCATAATCCTTTTGCAAAAGAAGAATCGAGATATCCTGCGGTAACAAAAGAGAGCCTTGCAGATACAAATCTTGATGTCCTTTTTCTCGCTTCTGAGCCATTTCCTTTTAAAGAAAAACATATAGCAGAATTTCAAGCCTTTCTGCCAAACACCAAAATCGTATTAGTAGAAGGTGAGATGTTCTGGTATGGATCTAGAATGGAAATAGCAGGATCATACCTGAAAGAATTAGTCGAGCTTATCTAGAAAGGTGACAGAACCTGGACAACGACGATTATTTATTAAAACAAATCTTTTTGATATAAACGATTTCGATAACCTTGAGCAAGCCGAAGCTTTTACTTTTTCCATTTGTGCTGCTCAATTTGGAAAGGTACAACTAATGAAGGATACTACTCGATTTTGACGATTACCAGACAAAATGCGAAAAAACCACCAATCGTTTGAAAGGTGGCTTGAGTTTAGAAAACTGCTATTTATTAAGCTAAAATATTCTTAAATAGGGCGATCAAATAATATGCTCAATTCGATTTTAAGCTATAAAGAATGAGTAAAATTCCGCTAAAGAGGCAAATCATTCTTGTTAAAGAAATCTTTTCAGCTAGTCCAAATAGAGCGATTCCTGTCGTAATGATTAAAATACATGGACCTACTAAAGCTAATAAGGTATTGATATAAAAAGCTTTTTCTAAATCATTAAATTTTAACATGAACATCGCAGCTGCTATATCAATACTCCCTGAAAATACTCTCAATATGATAATTAAAAGAAGTGCTTTTTCAATCAGTATCCACGACCCTCTTCCCTATTATTTACCTTATCTAAATTGTATGCATGCTTATCCACTTTTATCAGTGCGGCTTTCAACAATTAGTGAATTGTCGTTTCATTGCATTCATATAATAGGAATAAACGAAAGAGGAGAGATTAAAACGAATCAAAAGAGATATAGGAAACGCAATACAATTGCATTTACTGTATTAGCTTACTTCACATTATTTGCAGGTGTTTTCATGTTCAGCATTGGACTTTATAATGCAGATAATTTAGAGCTTAATGAAAAAGGATATTATATAGCTGTCATGCTTTTGGTAGCCGTAGGGGCAATACTTACACAAAAAGTCACACGTGATAATGCCGAGGATAATGAGATTATTGCAGAACAAGAGCAAGAGCGGCAAATGAACAGTGTGAGAGTTCCTGCGAATTCCAAGGAATCTTAGCAACTATTAAAAAATCCTGTGTATACTTTTTACACAGGATTTTTTGTATGATTATTTTAAGATTGAAGAATCTCCTTGTCTCTTCTACCATGCAGCGCATAATAAATGAAGATTCCAATCACAATGAGCACAACTAAAGATAAATATAACCCTCTATAGCCGAGTACAGGAACTAAATAACCTAATAGGAAAGGTCCTAATCCAAGACCCAAATCTAGGAAAATAAAATACGTGGAGTTCGCCAGTCCCATTCGGTGTGGTGGTGTCACTTTGATAGCTAGCGCTTGGGTAGTAGATTGAAAATTACCGTAACCTAACCCGATAAACGCAGCTGCCAACAAGAAAATGAAACTAGTATGCGTTTGGCTAAGTAGTAACATCCCTATTGCAAATAGTATGATTGCTGGGTAAGCAACGCTATTCCCACCTCTATTATCCAACATCTTCCCAGTAAACGGTCGGGAAATTAATATGATTACTGCATAAACAAGGAAGTAAAAACTCCCTGCTTTTACTAGGTCAATTTCTGCGGCATATGTCGTGATAAACGATAAGATACCTGAATAAGCCAATGCCATTACAAACATAGCAATCGATACTGGCATCGCTTTTGATTCGAAATAGTTTGCGAACTTAAATCCTCTATTTTCTGAGTTTGCTACATACTCTATTAGTGGTGCTTTAACAGGGAGTGCAATGATTAAACTAATAATCCCCATTACTAACGAAAATATAAACATACTCGTATAACCAAAAGAACCAATTAAAGCAAGACCAATTAACGGTCCAATAGCAGTGGATAATACTGCACTTAAACTAAAATAGCTGATCCCTTCTCCACTTCTACTTGTTGGAATGACTTGTGATACGATTGTACCGGTTGCAGTAGTAGCGAGACCCACTCCAATTCCATGTAACAGGCGAATAAGGATTAACACATAAATATTAGTCGGGATAAAATAAAATAGCGTCACAATGCTAAATATAATAATCCCAGTTATAAGCATTTTCTTACTACCTATCTTTGCAATCTGTTTACCACCAAATAATCGTCCTATTAATGAACCGATTATGAAAATACTAGCAACCAATCCAGCAGTACTTGCCGAAGCATTATATGTTTCAGTCGTATATGTTGCCATCGTCACTAATAGCAAATACATCGATAACATCAAGACAAAGTTTACGACTGATATAGATATAAAATCTTTCGTCCATAATTTTTCTTTTTCCATCTATTCTCATCCTTTATTTACTTGTAGTTTAGTTTTCCGGAGATATCTTTTAAAACTCGAGCAACAATCAGCTGTTCCTCCTCGGATATACCTTCCAGTAAGCCCTTTTGGAAATGGTCAATTTTTTCTCGCACTTGACCATATACTTTCATCCCTTCTTCTGACAATTGAACAATTTTTACTCTTTTATCATTTCCAGCATGAATTTCTACATAACCAAGTTCGCTTAATTTTTGTACCAGTTTCGTCGTGGTTGGTTTCTCTACGTTTTGATAAAGAGAAATGTCACCAATTGTCTTTGCTCCTTCTCTAAAAATGAAATATATTATAGACCATTGGGCAGTAGTCAGATTAAATGCTGTCAGCAGTACATTCAATTGATTAACATATGGTCGGTACATTTTTATATATTCATTAAAAAGTAGCTTATACGATTCCATGAAATCACCTTCCATTTAATTAGTTAGTGAAACTAATTAATAGTATACAATATATCGGATAAAATTGTCTACCCCATTTACGAATAAATAAAATACACTTTTCATCACATACTAACATTTAACAACCATAAGGGAATCTCGCTACGAGCTTACTTCATCGAGGAGGAATGTAGCATTGAAAAGGCTATTAAAAATAAAAACTACTTGGACGCCAATCTGGATGATTGCATTCCTTATGTTATGCATGATCAGTATTTATTTACCTGTATTTGGCGGTCCCTCGCAAAGACTAACTAATTTCCCGCTAATTATTGTGAATGAAGACACAGGCACATCCTCTTTAGCTACAGCCAAAGAAATTGGAGATCATCTCATTCAAGCACAAAATGGACATACGTTTAACTGGAGAATTGTACCCAATAAGGAGACCGCAGTAAAAGAATTAAAAGACAACCAAGCATTTGGTGCCTTGATAATTCCTGCGAATTATTCCGATGGTATAACAAATTTACATCATGCCCTAATGACAGGAAAAACAGAAGGAAAGCCGATTATGCTAGAAATATTAATAAATGAGGGAGGAGGTTTGTCGACAACAGCGATAGCGACTAATGCGTTGGAATCTGTTGCTACTGTCGCTTCAAGCGATATTAGTAAGCATCTCAAAGAAGATTTACTAAAAAACAATATATTGCTTTCACCGAATATCGCCTTCCTAATGGATGCGCCTATTCAATATACAATGACAAATGTGCTAGGTCTTCCAGAGAACTCTAATAAGGGAATGACACCATTTATGCTTGTCCTTATCACCTCCATTTCCGGACTTATGGGAGTGAATATGATTAATGGTTATATGAAAAATATTACTGCAAAACTTAGAGATAAAGATTATCTGCTAACTGACACGAAAGTACTTGTAACTGAACTGCTATTAGGAGTTATTTTAGCTTTAATGGTTGCTTTCATTTTGCAATTAGCGATTTTCGGATTTTTTAGAAGCTCGCACTCGACAAGCATTTGGTGGATTTTTTTGTTTACACTTTTCTGCTGTATGACTTTATATTTCCAATTTAAAATAGTAGGATTGTTATTTGGAAAATGGGGGATGCTAGTGATGTTCCCCCTTAACATTATGGGAGTTTTCGCAAGTGGAGGAGCAGTACCAGTAACATCCTTACCGTTGATCCACCGTTTCTTCAGTACAGTTTTACCTACTCGCTATATGGTGGATGGTATGAGGGCACTGCTTTATTATAATGGCAAATTACAAGCAGGTCTTGGGACTGCCTTATTAGTCATCATCATTTTCTTTATCATTTTTCTTGGATCCTGTATAGCAGTTGCTTATCGCATACATCGAAAAGAACTGGCAAATATTTAATCATTCCAACACCTCTATTATCTACTGTAGAGGTGTCGAATGCATTTTAAGCAAGCTCCTCTCTCGGGTTGTGTTTCTTCATAAAAATAATGAAAAAACTTGCTAATGCACAGAAACCACCAGCTAGAAGGAATGCCCAATCATATGCACCAAACAAATTGTATAATACACCACCGCCGAATGCTGCAACACCTGCTCCTACCTGATGAGCAGCCACTATCCATCCATACATCATCGCACTCTTTTCAATACCGAATCTTCTCCGAGTTAAGCCAATTGTTGGAGGCACCGTTGCAATCCAATCAAGACCGTAGAAAACAGAAAAAATAATAAGCCACGTGATAGATCCTTGTGCAAGCGCGAATGGTAAAAACAGCAAAGACACCCCTCGTAGAAGATAATACCAAAATAATAACCAACGATTATCAAAACGATCCGAAAGCCAACCTGATAAGGTAGTACCTATCAGGTCAAAGATACCCATAAATGCAAGTAAGGAAGATGCAGTTATTAAAGGAATCCCAAAACTAATGCAATAGGAGATAAAGTGTGTCCCTATCAACCCGGTAGTGGATAGTCCACAAATGAAAAAACTACCTGCGAGTAACCAAAACTCTTTTACACGCAAACCTTCCCCTAAGCTTTGTAAAGCCATCTTAAACGGATTACGATTTGCATTTCCTACTATCGATACTTCCACTTCCTCTTCCTGTCCATACGCTAAAATTCCCTTCTCTTTCGGTGTATTTTTCATAAATAACCAAATGACAAGGAGCATAACAAGACTCAAAACGAATATAAGACCCGTCGCATAACGCCAAGAATACTTCTCAATTAATGCAGCTAAAACCGGTAATAACATAAGTTGCCCCGTTGCGGTACTCGCAGTCAAAATTCCAACCGCTAGGCCTCGTCGTTTTACAAACCATCGATTCGCCACTTGCGTACTTAAAACAGTTAGAAATAAGCCAGAACCTACCCCAATCATAACGCCCCAAATAATAATTAGCTGCCACTCGGTCTGCATAACAAAAGTTAACGCCAATCCGATAGCTAGCGTCATCATCGAATAGACCATCATCCGCTTCAATCCAAAAACTTCTACAAATGCCGCCATAAAAGGACCTGAAAATCCGTATAAAAATAAACAAACCGCAAATGCAAACGATATAACTGGACGGCCCCAGCCAAACTCTGCCTCAAACGGTTCAATAAATACACCGGATGATGATCGGACGATGCCTGCTACAATAATAGCAAAGAACGTTACAACTAAAATAACCCAACTATAATGAACACGTTTCATAATTCCGCACACTCTCTTTCTCTATTATTACAATTAATTTTATTATACATACAGATATCTTAATTTTCTTGCATTTTTCGATAAATTTATTTCCCAAGGAATAATTTTAGACAAAAAAAGAATCCAACCTGGCAGTGGACTCTTCGTTATTTTACACGCTGTTCTGTTTTCTTTTTTGTATTTTATGCAAAGTATGTGCTGTTCCCCATTCATGCATCGCAACTAAAATGGACTCTAAACTCTTTCCATATTCAGTAATCGAATACTCTACTTTAGGGGGCACTTGTGGGTATACTTTCCGAGCGATAATATCTTCTTCCTCTAGTTCTCGTAGCTGATTCGTTAACATTTTCTGCGTGATTCCGGGTACTCTTCGTTTCAGCTCACTGAATCTTAGTGTACCAGCTTGCAGTAAAGTTAATAATATAATTGGTTTCCATTTCCCCACTAATATACCTAAAGCATCTTCCACACGACATAATTCTGGCTGCATTTCCATATTTCTTACCTCCTTAGTATCTTTTTGTACACTATACCACTTTTAAGTGCGTACTTATATTAAGTAAGTTTGAAGTTTATACTAATTGTAAATATACAAGCATTTGAGGAGGCAAGGACACATGGAAAAATACCGTATCGATCAAAGTAAAGGGTTAGAATTTGGACTTTATACATTAGGTGATCATATCCCAAACCCGCATACAGGAAAAAGTGTTTCTGCTGGCCAGCGAATTCACGAAATCATTGAATTAGCAAAACTAGCGGAGCAAGCAGGCATTGATTTTTTTAGCGTTGGTGAAAGTCATCAAGAGTATTTCACGACACAAGCACATTCTATTGTGTTAGCAGCAATTGCACAGGCAACTAGTAAACTGAAAATCGCCAGTTCCTCTACAATAATTAGCACATCGGATCCTGTTCGTGTGTATGAGGATTTTGCAACGATTGACTTGATTTCCAAAGGACGTGCAGAAATCATTGCTGGTCGCGCTTCACGAGTAGGACTTTTCGAATTACTAGGCTATAATGTTCGCGATTATGAAGAATTGTTTGAAGAGAAGTTCGGACTATTACTGAAGATTAATGAAGAAGAAGTGATCAATTGGAGTGGTCAATTCCGTGCTCCATTAAAAGATGCGAGAGTTCTTCCACGTCCCCAAAACGGTTCGTTACCCATTTGGCGCGCGGTAGGAGGACCACCTGCAAGTGCGATTAAAGCTGGCTATGCTGGTGTGCCGATGATGCTTGCTACACTAGGGGGACCAGCTACTAGCTTTAAAATATCAATAGATGCTTATAGGGAAGCTGCTGAGCGCAGTGGTTTCGATCCAACGACTCTTCCAGTGGCAACAGCCGGGTTCTTCTATGCTGCTGAGACAACACAACAGGCGTTGAGTGAGGCTTATCCCCATGTGAACACCGGGATGGAGTTGATCAACGGACGAAGCTATCCAAAGCAGCACTTTGCACAAGGAACAGACACACGTGATGTCATGAATATCGGTAGCCCACAACAAATTATTGAAAAAATCCTCTATCAGCATGAGCTATTTGGCCATCAGCGTTACATTGCACAAATGGATTTTGGTGGCGTCCCATTTGAAAAATTAATGAAGAATATTGAATTGATCGGGATAGAAATTTTACCTGCAATTAAAAAATATACAGCAAAGAATTAGTACATACCCTGTGTATAAGACAATAATAAAAGCCAATGACTACAACGCCTCTTAGGGATAATGCGTCTTATGAATAGGATCTTCGGGTTTGTCGTGTACAGCGGCCTGTTTATCGCTTTCGAGATGTGTTTTGTCGTGTTCGGAAGGTAGTTTGTCGCGTTCACAGCATGTTATGTCTCATTCAACCATTTATTGGATTTTTTTCAAGAAATGCTACATAAGATTTAATTTAAAAGAGTGACGCTAGTTAACTAGCAAATTTTATGGATTGAACCGGAAGGCCGGCGACTCCAGCGGAGTGTTGGTCACGAAGGCGGTGCCACACGATGTGGCGCACATAGCCTTCGTTCCTCTGTTGAGACAGATGAAACTTCACAGCGCACGCGTAGCGTCGGTGAAGGTTCATCGCTCACCCCGCGGAAAGCGTCCGCCCTGTAGCGAAAATCATTGCGGACACTTTATTCAACTTGCTAAGACGCATTATCCTCAATTTGCAGATTATCTTTTTGGTAATTGCAAGTTACCAATATGTCTTATTTTATTAATTCTTAAACAAAAAATCCCTCCAAGATGACGAATCACCTTGGAGGGATTTTCTATTAATTTTCTTCTACTTCTTTACGATTTTTCTTAAATAGTTTTGATAGAATCTCATAAACGATTGGTACAACGATCAATGTTAATAAAGTGGAACTTACCAACCCACCTATTACGGTAATCCCTAAGCCTTTCGAGATTAGGCCGCCTCCGCCACCTGATCCCAATGCTAATGGGATTAATGCACCGATTGTCGCAATCGCCGTCATAAGAATTGGACGTAAACGTGTGCCTCCCGCTTCTAGAACAGCTTCACGCATTGTCATTCCATCACGCTCCATATGCACAATACGATCTACAAGTACAATCGCATTCGTTACGACAATACCGATTAACATTAGTAGACCCATCATAACAGATACAGAGATCGTCTCACCTGCGATTAATAATCCAACAAATGAACCAATTACTGCAAATGGTAACGAGAATAGAATGGCAAATGGTGCAACACCTTCACGGAATGTGACAACAAGGATAAAGTACACGATTGCAATTGCAGCAAGCATCGCAACAATCAGTTGTGTAAATGTTTCCGTCATATCTGCAGCCGCACCTGCTGTTCCAACTGTAACACCTTTAGGCAAGTCTAATTTATCAATTGCCTTGTCTACTTCTGATGTCGCTTTTGAAATATCCGCCCCTAGAATGGTCCCTGAAACAGTTGCATAATATTCCCCTTTGCTGCGAGCAAGTGTATTTAATGTTGTACCTTTCTCTACCGTTACAAGCTCGGAAAGCTTCATCGTTGTACCTAGCGCTGTTGGTACTTCCGTTGCTAGAATATCATCGACCGATTTAGGTTGCGCAGCTTGTTCTTGCTGAACGATTACTTGTAACGTCTCTCCGTCTTTTTCAACCGTCGTTAAAACGTCTTGTGTTTTATTTGGGTTTAACATCATCACAATTTGACCTGTTGTTAAGCCATATTGTAGAAGTTCATCTTGCGCTACTTTGAACGTATACTCTACGTATGCATCTTCTGCACTGGAAGAAACGTCTTCTAAGCCGGCATTTTCATTCATAACGCCTTCTACCATTTTAACTGCTTCATTCAGTTTATCTAAATCTTCACTGTAAAATGTATAGCTAACTTCGTTTGTAGACATCGACATAGAAGTGAAGTTTTGGCTCTTCCATTCACCTGTTTGGCCAATGTTAAATACATACTCTTCAATCTCCGTGCGTGCTCCTGGGAAATCTTCCATTTCAGGGTCAAAGATTAGGTACATTAATGCACCGCCTGCTCCTCCACCCATCATCGCTGACATCTGATCGCTACTATCCGTTATAGATAGTTGAACGATATCAATATCATCACGTTTTAATAATTCTTCCTCAACTACCCCAACGTTTGCTAATGTATCTTCTTTCAACTCGCCAGCTTCTGGTGTATATGTTAAGTACATCACTTTTTCTTCTTCACTACCCATGAAACTAAAACCGATTAATGGCGTTAGTGCCACACTACCAACCAATAGAACAATAGCGATGAGAGAAGTAATAATTTTATGATTTAAACTCCAATTAAGAATACCTTTGTAGCCGTTCGACATTTTGCCTGCTTCTTTATGGCTACTTTCTGTTTTTTCGCTATATAATTTTTTCTTAAACAAGAAGTGCGATAAAGCAGGAACAATTGTAATCGCTACAATTAATGATGCAGCGAGCGCAAATGTCATCGTCAATGCGAATGGCATGAACAATTCACCGACCATACCACCAACGAAAATGAGTGGCGCAAATACCGCAACTGTTACTAATGTGGAAGACATGATTGGTTTGAACATTTCAATCGTTGCCTCACGTATTAGTGCTCGTCCTGTTAACTTCTCTGATTTTAAATGCATACGTCGATAAATATTTTCCACTACGACAATGGAGTCATCTATTACACGACCGATTGCAACCGTGATGGCACCTAACGTCATCATATTTAACGTAATATCCATCCAGTTTAATAGCAGTAAAGCCATGAAAATAGAAACTGGAATTGAAACAATGGAAATAATAGTAGATTTGAAATCACGTAGGAATAAAAGAATGATCAATACTGCGATTAAACCACCAAATAACGCTTTTTCAATCATCGTTCTAATCGAAGCTTCAATTGGCGCACCTTGATCCAGTGATATATCGATGACAATCCCATCGATAGTTGCCTTTTCCTCTTCTACTAAATCTTTCACAGCATTTACAACATCTACTGTGTTGGCTTGTTGTCCTTTGACAATTTGAATAGCAATCGCATTTTCACCATTTGTACGTGAAACGGATTGTACTTTACCTACTACTTCAATTGTTGCTATATCACTAAGCTTTACGAAAGGTGTTGGATTTGTTGCTGATGGCGTAACAGGAATTAGCATTTCTTTTAGTTCATCCGCTGTCATGAACTTACCATCTATCGCTACTGCTTGTTCGCCTTCTTCAAACTCATACAACCCTAATGAAACAGCTAAATCGCTCGCTTGAATCATTTGTTTTACATTATCTTCTGTTAAACCAAGTTCAGCCATTTTATCTTTGTTATACGTAAGCTGAACTTCTTCAATATGTTGACCTGTAATAGTAGCAGATGCAACCCCATCAATTTTTTGGATTTTTGGAAGTAATAGATCCTCTACTGTTGACGTTAAGTCAACGATATCCTCTGTAGAACTACTTACACTTAATGCAACAACCGGCATCATGTTCATGCTAATTGCAGTAATTGTTGGCGCTTGTGCACCTTCTGGTAAAGTCACTGCATCTAATGCAGATTGCAACGCACGCTTTGCTTCATCCATATCTATCCCATACTCGTACTCTACTTGAATATTTGCCATATTGGAGTATGAATTAGAATAGACGGATTTCACATTTTCTAAGTTCTCTACCGCTTTTTCTAGCGGCATCGATATATCTTCCATTACTTGTTCAGGAGTTGCCCCTGGATATACATCCATTACCATAAGGAATGGAATCGAAATATCCGGAATCGTCTCCGTTTTCATTTGTGTACCCGAATAAATACCGGATACTGTAATAATAATCGTAAGTAACCATACCGCCAACTTATTCTTTAATACAAAGTTAACTAAACCTTTCACTTTTACACCTACCCTAAATTGACTTATCTAGCTCCGTTAATTATACTAATGACTAATCGGTCAATTGTCAACGATATTACCTAGGAGCGATACAATTAAAATGAATAAAAAACAACTAATAATGGAAAAAGCCTTAGATCTTTTTGCTAAACAAGGATTTGAAACGACATCGGTTCAACAAATAACAGAGCATTGCGGTATTTCTAAAGGAGCATTTTACTTATCTTTCAAGTCAAAAGACGAATTGATTTTGTCATTGATCGACTATTTTATGACACAATTCATCTCCGATATTGACTACCAGGTCAAAAATGCAAATAATGATGAACTTTTATTTAAATTTTACCACACGACATTTCAATCTTTTGTTCAACATTCAGATTTCGCCAAAATTCTTATGAATGAACAAGCTCAAACATTTCATAAAAAAGAACTGATTGAAAAAATGCATATATACGATAGATTATTGGACAAAGTTACTTTAACCATGGTTGAACGATTATACGGGGAAGAAATCATCCATACAAAATATGATTTAGTTTATTGTATTAAAGGATTGATGAGTAATTATTCCAAGCTCCTACTATTTTATAATGCTCCACTCGACTTGAAATTGCTATCTGCATCACTTGTCGAAAAAACCAACTTACTTGCTAAACATGCAACGATTGCATTTATATCAGAAGATTTTATCCAATTGATCGAATTACCAGCTCAAAAGGAAGTAACAAAAGAACAGCTACTTGAAATGATTGCACAAAAGATTGAGGAAACCGAGGAGTCTATTGAGAAAGAATCACTAATCTTACTCAAGCAGCAACTTCTCCAACCAACCTTGAGTCCCGCTATTATTAAAGGGCTAATCGAAAATATACGAAATCATCCGCATTGTAAATGGATCTCTTATTTACTTCGCAGTTACTTTAATTTATGAAATAGTAAAAGGCAGAACGCATTTAGCATTCTGCCTTTTTTTATAAGTATATTTTCACTCAGTTTCCGGAAAAAATGCTTGAGCTGTATAGATATCGACCAATACCGGGCCAGTAGTTCGTATAGCATCCCCTAGAATCGATTCCAATTCACTATCCGTATCGGCACGAAATCCGGTCCATCCGCAAGCCTCAGCCACTTGGACAAAATTCGGGTTCGTTAGTTGGGTTCCTTCCTCCCTAGCTCCCACCGCTTGCATTTTGTCACTCTCCATCTGGAGTGCCCCATTATTAAATACAAGGACAGTAATATCAAGATGGTAGCGGGTTGCAGTTAGGAGGTCAGCCAATGTCATTTGGATACCTCCGTCTCCCACTACAGCGATAACTTGTTTTTCGGGCTGTTCAAGTTTTGCTGCGATGGCTGCTGGAAGACCGAAACCCATCGAACGCCAATAACCGGAAAATAGGACTGACTGCCGACTTTGGCGAAAATTACGGTTCATCCATACCGTTATATCTCCTGTATCTAATGTAAGTAACGCATCTTCTGCAACTGTTCGTTCAATTGCTCGAACGATGCGAGAAGGATGGATAGGAGAACCAGCGATCTGTCCTTCCTCCTCATTCTGGGTAGCCCATTTTTCTTTTGCTTCCTCAATTCTCGTCTTCCATTCAGAATTTTTTTTATAGTCTCCTAAACTTTGTAGCAACAGCGGTACCACTTGCTCTGCTTTACCATTAACCCCAAGCTCTGTTGGAATTCCTTTATGAGCGGTTGCGAAGTGGGTGTCAATTTGAACAATCCGAGCATCTTTAGGCACGTACCCCTCCGGCCACCAAGTAACTCCTACCAGGAGGACAACATCGGCTTCTTTGAAAACTTCTGCCGCAAAAGGATTTCCCCCTTCTCCAATTCCTTGAAGAAGGCACGGTGTAGATTCTTGAAACAATCCTTTACCACCCAAGCTAGTAAGAATACCCGCTCCCCAAGTTTCAGCAAGTTCTTCAATAACAGTAGCTGCTTTTTTTGCACCTGCTCCGGCAAGAATAATTGGCTTATTTGCTGTGTTCATCACGGTCACAACTTCTTTTAAATCTTCCGTTTGGAAAGAGGCTGTTCCTTCTATTACTGTAGGCAGAGCACGAGCCTTCACAGCTGTCTCTACCTGAAACAAGTCTTTTGGTATAGACAGATGTGTGACGGCACGCTGCTGAAGCGATGTTTGAGCAGCTTTTTGAAGCAGGTCCACTATAGCATCTTCACTTGCAAGATTTGCTGAATAGGTTGCAAATGGCTTGAACAGTTCCTGTTGATCCACATATTGCTGATAGTCTGTACCAATTTTACTTAGCGGGGCTTGTCCTGTTATCGCGAGTACAGGAACTTTATCCGAATAGGCATCCCCAAGTCCGTTCAGCAAATTGGTTGCTCCCGGTCCCATCGTAGCTGTACAGACCGCAAGTTTTCCCGTCAACTTAGCTTCTGCAGAAGCCATAAATGCTGCAACAGACTCATGCTTCACAGGAATAAACTGGATCGCCTCTTGTTTGGCAAGTGCATCCAATAACCCTATGATTGCATCTCCAACGACACCATAAATACGCTTGACCCCTAAAAGGGACAATTGATCCAAAATCGTCTCAGCTACAGTTTTACCCATAAATAAATTATCTCTCCTTTTAACCATCTATTTATTTGGAAGTTTTCCCTAAATAGAACAAGCTAAACATACTGATCAAGCCATAAGCTTTCTCTAGTGAAGGGTTATTGGAACTTACTTGGAATTCGACAATTCGGCATATTTTTTAACATTTTCATACAATTGTTCCAATGAGATAATCGCTGCGAATATGTTGGTAAGATAGTTTTTTATTATAAAGTAAAGACGTTTATCCACAATCGAATAAACGTCCGTTTGTTTATTTATATTTTAGGAGAAATGATAAATACGCCACCACAATGCGATAAAGGATAAAATTCTATATGACAATAAGGTTCAAGTAGGTTACTAAACTCTTCCTGAATAAAATAGAATTCTTCATCGTCCCAATGATTCATACTGTTTTGTCGACATACTTCTAATTGTTTTTCCGTTTCAAACGCGATATCACCAATATATACTTTTCCCGAAGTAGCGAGCAATGTCAGCAATTGTTTTATTAGCTGTACTTTCGTTTCGTCTGTGAAGTGATGTAATGTATACGTACTTACAATAGCATCATATTTTTTATTTGCAATTGTAGGTGGTAATCCATTTGAAAGATCCCATTGAATTAGATTGGCTTTTGGCATTTTAGATTGGGCGATTTCAATCATTTTAGATGAAAAGTCTAACCCATCAATTGAATGGCCCTTTTCATATAACTTTGTCGTTAACACACCTGTACCAAATCCAATATCTAAAATAGATGATTCCTTTTTTTGCATGACTTCATTAAAAATTGTACTTAGGATAGCTTTATATCCAGCAAACGGATATTGATTGTTTTCTTCACTGAGCTGTACGGTTTTATCATAACCATCAGCCCACAAATTAAATCCTTGTTGATTTAGCATGAACGCTCCTCCTATTAACCATTGGCTATCGAGCATTCACTACATTTAAGTAATTACTTAATAGCCATATCCTCTTTTGTGCTTACCGTTTGATTATGATTATTTAACTTGAACTTTTTCATCAAAATCCCACCTTTCCTTGTTAAATAGATTATATAGAAATTTCAGTATTATTTCAATTTGAGAGTATTTCTTGTGCCACATATATTTTATATTCCTATTCTAGACATATGAAAATTCATAACTTCTGTTTAATAAGGCATCTACTAGTTTATCAATCAGTTTCAATTATTTCATTTCTTTCCGATTAAGTTTAATATTCTTCATCATTGTTTTTCTACACATTTAGTTGGATCTATTTTCTTCTCTTCCCATGTACCTTGCTTTCTTTTTATTAATTGAGAGACCAACACATCAGTATCATTCGTTAATTGAACGAAAACGAACCGATAATCGTTTCCATCCGTGCCGATTATATCAATAAATTTCACATAATCTTCTCTTTTCGTTGGCAATCTAGTTTTAATGAGTTTGCACCATCCACCGTATTCCACATCGACAACATCCTCTCCTTGCTGACGCCAGCCATGATAAGCTGCACATAAAAAGTCTTCTCCTATCAAGTTGATGTTATCTATTTTGTATAGCCCGTCTTCTTTTCGAATGGAAATAGTACCGTAATGATATTCGAAAGCGGAAACACCTGTTGCCGTCCCAGTTATCGTTTCAAGTTCGATAAAAAATCGAATTGGTTGGTCGGCTTTTTGGTTGGGGAGTTTATATAATTTAATCAAGTTTGTATGACCAATGCCTTCGAAAGAAGCAAGATACGTTGTATAGGGCATTTTTTGTTTATAACTTTCCGTGAAGAAATTGTACGCAATTGGAAATGGTATCTTTGCCCATCCTACTGTGCCGCACCCTCCAATAAGCTGTTCTGTTAAGTTTTCAGCATCTCGTAAAATGCTAAAATAATGGAGGATTGCATTTTCCGGTGTATCTAATAAGGACTGTGGCAGACTTATTTCATTATAGGTTTTTCCATAATAGGGATTGAAAAAGTGATAATCAAATAGCCTATGATTCAGAATGGAACGACGAGATGGGCGGAAATATTTTTCAGCATCTATCTGTTGGAGTGTTTCTTTTTCCTTTTTGTTTTCATGTTGGTCCAACGTTTGTTTTTGTCTTACTGCTCCCATTACATAAATGGTAGTATTATTATCATCATGCTTTTGAGATCTGAAACGCTTCATAAACCTCATTATACGACTCCCCTTATCTTCTATTGCTTATAGCATATTCCATAGACAAAAAAAGATAAGTGTCCCTTGATTGACGCAGAGTAACTCGTCGCCACTACTTTGAATCACTTCGAATTTCATGTGACACAGATAACATAAAAGGCTGTTAAACCCATCTAGGTTTAACAGCCTTTATTTTCTACGCGGGAAGTGACAATCGTTCATCTTGATTAATTAATTCTACGACATTATTTCAAAACATACGATGCTAGTACACTTTGTACTTTATAAATGTTCAATGATTTATTGAATTTCTTTTGAATCGGTGCCGCACTTCCAGATAGCCAAATTTTCAATTCGGCATCCAAGTCTAAAGTACCCGCTGTTTCAATCGAAAAATGTACGACACTTTTGTATGGAATAGTGTGATAATCCACCTTCTTACCAGTCATCCCTTGCTTGTCAATGAGTAATAGTCGTTTATCTGTAAAAACAATTAAATCTCGAATAAGCTTATACGCATGTTCTACTTTTTCAGATGGAACTAGTAAATCCCTTAGTTCTTGCTCGACTTTATCCAGTTCTACCTCTGATGCATTTCCCATTAAACCATCTAAGAATCCCATTTTCATCTCTCCTTTTGTTCATTTATTTTTTATCCTATTTTGTTGGTCCATTCTAATCATTTTAATATGTAAGATTAATGCAGAAGAAGTGGTCAAATGGAGTGGAGAATTTCGTGCGTGCTCCTTTAAATAATGCACTTTAGTGTGTTCCCTGTGCCGCAAAATTCACACGCTATTTAGAATTATTTGCGGCGCAGGGAACTATTATTGCATCTCTTTTGTTGGCCCCATAACACCAGGAACAGTTAAGCCAGCTTGACGTAGTAATACTGTCATTTGACCACGATGATGCGTTTGATGGTCGATTAAGCCACGTAAATGTTTCCCACGCAATGTTGGTCCAACAAATCCATTCACTTCTTCTAGTAGCATATCATCCGTTAACTTAGCTGCCTCTACTTTAAATGCTTCTACCATCTTTTCATAAGCTTGCACAATCTCAGATACATCAGTTGGTACTGGTACATCGCGTCCAGGTGCTGGAATCTGAAGACCTGCAAAATGACCGTAAGCTCCTGCAGCACCTACTAAATGCCAAGCAAGCCAACCGAGCGTATTATGTCCTTCTTCTATCGCTTGGTCTAATTTATCATTTGTGATTGCTTTAATCACATTTAGTGTTCCCGCTGCTGAAATTGTCCAGTCTTCTACAAAATCCTCTACTTTACGATACACACATATCACTCCTAATTTATTTTTTTCTCATTTCTATCGTAGCTATTATCTAAATAGTTTGCAAATTGTAACGTTCCCTTTTTTACACATAATTTTAAACACTATCCTAAATTATTTTAACGTTACATGTGGAATGGGGACATTATGATTGGGAAGAGTGACAAAAACAATTCAATGTATGATCATTCACCATTCCTACCGCCTGCATATAGGAGTAACAAATGGTACTACCTACAAATTTAAAGCCATCTTTTTTTAACTGTTTGCTCATATTATCACTTACTTCGTTTGAAACGGGAACTTCTTTTCCTGTTTTCCAATGGTTAACCACTCGTTCATTGTTTACAAAACTCCATATATAATTCGAAAATGAACCATATTCTTTTTGAATCCTCAAAAACGCCTTTGCATTTGTTACGACGCTTTGGATTTTCAACTTATTGCGCACAATACCAGTGTCTTCCCTTAATAATTGCAACTTTTCCTCTGTATAATAAATAATTTTTTCTGCCTCAAAATGATCAAACGCTTTTCGGTAATTTTCTCTTTTTTGTAAAATTGTCCACCAACTAAGTCCAGCTTGTGCACCTTCTAGGCACAACATTTCAAATAATAACCTATCATCAAATACAGGAACTCCCCATTCTTTATCGTGATACTCTATATATAAGGGTTCTTTTGTTGCTACCCACGCACATCGCTCAGTCATTTGCGATCCTCCCATTTCTCTATTATTTATAAAATCTACATTACGTCAAAAAAACAATAAATGCTTATTAGGCTTCGATTATACCACACATATGTTCTATATCATTAAATTGATTCACCAATTGGCAAATTAATTAAGTACCGAATAACCTTGTTTTAATGTGTCCAAATTTTGAATTCGTAGTTTAAACAGTAAAAATAATACTTACATCAGACGATTTATTTTTGTTATATTAAAACAGACCGGTTGGTATGGAGAGGTGGTACTACGGAAATGGATACTAAATCGCAGATAATCTACATCGCGACAAATCTTTTTCAACAGAAAGGATATAAGGGCGTAGGAGTAAATGAAATATTAAATGCATGCAATATTACAAAAGGTGCGCTTTATCATCATTTTACGAATGGAAAAGAAGAACTACTCATCGCTTGTCTTCAGTCAATGGATCAAGCAATTACTACGGACATCGAAGTAATTTTCAAACAATATCAAACTACTGGGGAAGCCCTTTATGCGATGATTGAAAAATTAGTAAAAAACTTTGAACGAGAAGGTACGGTTAGTGGTTATACGTTTAGCAGCATTGTTAGTGAAATGGCATCCCTAAGTGAACCAGTTCGTAATACGCGTTCAGACCTTTACGCAAAAATTCAAGGAATTTATATTAAAAAGTTAGTAGAAGATGGTTTTTCACCAGAAAATGCTGCTTCCATTGCGCTTATGATAACGGCATTTATCGAAGGTGGGATAATGCTTTGTCTAACAGATAAAACAAGTGAACCACTGAAAGTTATTTTACATGTACTACCAAATTTATTGAAGGAGTTTTAAATTAGTGAATACACAAACCAACGCAATTCCAAATCAACAACAAATTAAAACCGGACCGATTATGGCTGCTCTTTTAGTTGCAGGATTTGTCGGACTTTTTAGTGAAACGGCATTAAATATTGCCTTTACAGAATTAAGTAAAATATTCAGTGCCGATCCCACAACCATTCAGTGGTTAGCGACAGGATATTTTCTAACATTAGGTATTTTAATACCAGTAACAGGTATCTTGATGCAAAAATTTACAACAAGACAAATGTTTATGACTGCTATATTGTTAGCTCTTATAGGTGCAATATTAGCAGCAGTAGCACCAACATTTAGTATTTTATTGGTGGCACGTATTATTCAAGCTGCAGGATTAGCCATTACTTTACCTTTAACGCAAAATGTTATTTTTACCATCTTCCCTCCAAATAAACGTGGTGGCGCTATGGGACTCATGGGATTAGTTATGTTAGCTGGACCTGCACTTGGCCCAACTGTAGCAGGACTTATTTTAGATACATTATCATGGCATTGGATTTTCTGGGTTACAGTACCTTTCTTACTGTTTTCTCTTATTTTCGGACAAATATATTTAACGAATGTGAACGAAGTACGTAAGGTTTCGATTGACGCACTATCTGTTATACTTTCGACGATTGCATTCGGTGGTATTGTATACGGATTTAGTGTATCTGGCGTTCACGGCTGGACAAGTGCAACGGTTTTAGGAACAATCATCATTGGATTGATAGCACTCATTATTTTTGCGATTCGTCAAACAAAAATGGAAACACCTACGATGAATCTAAGAGCATTTAAAACCCCACTATTTGTTCTTGGCGTCGTAATGAGTTTTATTACGTTTTTTAATATGATGTCAATGCTTGTCATTTTACCAATGTATATGCAAATGGCTTTATTAATGGCCGCTTTTGCAACAGGTCTTATCCTTCTACCAGGTAGCTTACTTAACTGTATATTAGCTCCAACGATTGGTAGTTTATTTGACAAATATGGTCCGAGAGCAGTTATTACACCTGGAACAATTTTAGTAGTTATTGGTTATGTATTATACTCACAATTTAGTACAGAAACAGCTATATGGATGATTGCGGTAACGCATATTATCATGATGTTAGGCATTGGAGCAGTTCTTGCTTCTGTACAAACAAATACGCTAAATTCTCTTCCTAAACAATACTATCCAGATGGAATTGCGATCACTCAAACAATCCAACAAGTAGCTGGCGCTATTGGTATTGCAGTATTGGTATCAGTTTTCTCAGCAACACGGGGAAGTTACTTAGCAACAACTGCGAATGACTTGCCACAAGCAGCAGCTGTGGGATCGTCACTAGTCTTCACAATCGGTTTAATATTAGCCATATTTAATGTTGTACTATCTTTCTTCCTGAAAAAACCCAATCATCAATAATAAAATCTTAAATGAAGGCACGAAAATCTACTAGAAGGAGAGATTAGACAAATGGCAAATCATTATAAAAGTATTGTAGTAGCTATAGATGGTTCAAAAGAAGCGGAATACGCATTTCGTAAATCAATCGATGTTGCAAAACGTAACCAAGATTCCATATTAAACATAGTAAACGTAATCGATACTCGTGCCTTCGAAGCTTATGAACGCTCGAGTGTGGAAAGCGCGCAGCAACGTTCAGAGGAACTTTTAAATGGCTACAAGACACAGGCGGAAGCTGCAAGTCTTGAGAACATAAAGATAGTAGTCGAACATGGTTCTCCAAGAACGATCATTACGAAAGAGCTTGCAAAATCAGTCGATGCTGACTTAATAATCTGTGGTGCTACAGGACTTAATAGTGTAGAACGATTTTTAATCGGATCCGTTTCAGAAGCTATTGTACGTTCTGCAACATGCGATGTACTAATTGTTCGTACTCCCGAATGAAGCAAATTTTGAAAGAGCGTGTATGAGGATAAATCTCATACACGCTCTTTCGCTTTATGTTCTAGGTTATTAGAAACTATAATCCCCAATCCAATTTTAGAAAATCTTTAAGAAGTTTTAACTGTTCGGGACCTATCTTTTCGGCAATTTCTTTCTCTAAATTCGCCTTTAATGATTCATTTTTTTCATAACATTCTTCCCCTAATTTGGTTAACCTAATGCACTTATCTTTCTTGTTATGTTCCGCATTACTAATTTCAACTAGTCCTTTAGCCTCCAAGCTTTTTATGAATTTATGTGTAGCTTGCCTGGAAATATCCACATGTTTGGTAACAAACGCAATAGTAGGCTGCTTTTTATAGATTCTTGACATGATGAACCACTCAGAATTCGACAAATAAATAGCACTGCTATCATTCCATAGTTTCTCCGTTATTTTTCTAAGTTGAAGATGTCGCTCGCTTAACACATCAATCAAATCCAAGTTTTCTATTTTTAAATCCAACCAATTCACTCCTATATATTTCTTTGACACCTACTATATAAAACCTCCCTTAAATTGTCAACTAAATTGACAATTAAGCGAAATTGACGTAAAATAAAATTGTAAACTAAATTGACAATTGTAGAGTAGGAGGCTAACACAATGTTTAAGGTTGGAGATACTATTATTTATTCGGCACATGGGTTATGTGAAGTTGACGATATATGTGAAAAAACCTATGGAGACAACACAAAGACTTATTATGTATTGCACCCACTTCAAAATTCGAAATTAATCATAAATATTCCTGTGGATAGTCATCAAGTAATAATGCAAAAAGTGATGGAAAGAGAAGAAGCTGAAGAGATTTTACAATCCTTCCTACAACCAGGTATCGAGTGGATAGAAAATGTAAGACAACGAACTAAACAATATAATAGCCTCGTAAACACAGGGGACCGTAAAAAAATTGCTAAAGTAGCTAATACGTTAATGAGAAAAAAACGTGAGGCCATTAGTAACAAAAAGAAACTGTATGATTATGATCGGGTTCTTTTAGCAAACATACAAAATATTATGTTCCAGGAATTAGCGGTATCATTAGATACTTCCTATGAAGAGATATCTAAAAAGGTTAAGCGCATGGTTAATCAGTAAGGAATATTAAATCACCTTATGACTGGCAATACAATAACAGAATGGAGAGTCATGGCATGATAGCACTTTATGTTACACCAGGTAGCACATACTGCAGAAAATGCAACATCAATTGAAAAAATGTTGGATAGTCAGACAAAACCTGATTTATTAATGTTGTTCATACAAAGATAATATACTATAGTAACTTTACAAAAGTAAAAAAATGAATATTCGTCGCAAGCCATACAAAAACGGGGTACCAATCTCCATAAGATGTACACCCCGAATTTTTTTTATATAAGAGGGTTCTTTGAAAGAATAACCCCGTCCTCGTCCGCATACACATACTCTCCTGGCTTCCAGCTGACTCCACCGAAGTGAAGTATGCTATTACGTTCGCCGGTACCATCTTTTTTACTTTTTAGCGGATGTGTTCCTAACGCAAGAATGCCAACATCCATTTTAGCAAGCTCCACAGAATCTCTAACATAACCATTAATAATAACGCCCGCTAACTTTCTCGATTGCGCAATACCCGCTAAACGATCGCCTAAAAGCGCGCATCGATTAGAACCACGCCCATCTACAACAATAACAGAACCTTCTTGTACGCTTTCAAGTGCTTCAACGACCAGCACATTATCCTCATACACATTTACAGTTTCAATTTTTCCAAAAAAACGTGTCTTTTTTCCGAAAGAACGAAAAGCAATATCGCTAATTTGTAGTTCATCTGAATAGTCGTCACATAAATCAGTAGTTTTAAAGTCTAACAAAGTGAATTCCTCCTATTCTTTTTCTATTCTATATAATTCCACATTCGTTCCTAGTATCCTTTTTTAAAGTGGAAGCTTTTGAATAAAGCTTGTTCAAAAAAACGTAAGAATACCTTATTTATTAACAAATAGAAAGAATCTATTTTGAGTAGTTTCTCTCAAAACGGATTCTTTTCTAGTGTATGGCACCCAAAATAGCATTTGCTTTTAGTATTTCTAGCTCCTGTTCAATTTTTTGGACATCAATACGTTCATATAATGGCTTGATTTGTGTAATTTGCAATGGCAATTTTTCAATTACATTCCATTTGTTTAAAGATATATTTAACATCTTTCCAATTTCTTTACAACCAAAAGGTAAAAAAGGATGTAATAGTTGCCCTAAATTTTGAATGATGTACACACAAGCGGCAAGTGTCTCTTCACAATGTACTTTGTTGTCATTAATCATAATCCAAGGCCGTCTTTCATCAAAATAACGATTAGCTGCACGAACAGCTTCAAAAATCGTTTCTATTGCTTTTTTGAAATGCCCAGCTTCGATTAACTGCCCTACTGATTCATATAAAGCAGCCATTTCACGTTGTATAATCGTATCCACCTGTACTTGAGGCACGCTTGATTCAAAGTTTTTTTCGACAAACTTTAAGTTACGGTTCACAAAATTGGCAAACGCACCAAGTAATTCACCGTTATGACTGTAAATAAACTCACGCCAAGAAAAATCAGTGTCACGATTTTCTGGAGCGTTGACTGTTAAAAAATAGCGGAGTGAATCGGGATGATAATCTTTCAAAATGTCTGGCACCCAAACCGCCCAATTTTGACTTGTTGATAGTTTTCGTTTTTCAAGTGTTAAATACTCATTCGATATAATATTCGTTGGAGTACCTGAATTTCCAATTCCCATTAAAATAGCTGGCCAAATTACCGTATGAAATGGGATATTATCTTTTCCATGAATATAATAAGATGTTGTACTAGCATTCCACCATTTTGAAACGTCTACATTACGTTGTTTTCCCCATTCAAGACTGGCTGTATAATATCCGGCTACCGCTTCAATCCAAACGTAAATTTTTTTCCCTTCAAAGCCAGGTACCGGTACATCTATCCCATTTGGTAAATCTCTTGTTACTGCACGATCGGGAAGCCCTTCCGCTAAATAGCGTTTCGTAAGAGCAATTGCGTTATCTCTCCAACGTTTTTCTTTCTCTGCTTTTACTACATAGATTTCTAATTTCTTTTGGAATTTACTAAACGAAAAGTAGAAGTGCTCTGTTTCACGAATTTCTGGTTCATTCCCGCAAATTTTGCACCGTTTTTCGAGCAAGTCGAGTGGATCTAAAATCGTTGAGCAATTATCGCATTGATCACCACGTGCTTTAGAACCGCAATTCGGACATACACCTTCGACAAAGCGATCCGGTAAAAATTGTGTGTCTATTGGACAATAAGCTTGCTCGATTTTCTTTTTGTATAAAAAACCATTTTCAAGTAATGTTAAAAATATTTTTTGTACAGATTTGTGGTGATGTTCATCGTCCGTTCGGGTGTATAAGTCATAGCTAAAGCCGAGTCTATGGAATGATTCTACAAATTCATGATGATAATGATCTGCAATCGCTTTTACTGTTGTATGTTCTTGATTGGCACGAATCGATATTGGTGTCCCGTTACAATCACTTCCCGAAACATATAACACGTCTTCTCCTTTTTGACGAAAGTATCTTGCTAAAATATCTCCTGGTAAAAGTGCTGCAATATGTCCTAAATGCAGCGAGCCATTTGCGTATGGCCAAGCACCACCAATTAAAATTGTCATATGTTAACCTCCTTTAAAATAAAAAAACGTCCTAATCGTAAAAACGATTAGGACGAGTAGACTCGTGTTACCACCTAAATTCACAAATAGCTCACACTATTTGCCTTATCCAGTACGTGTTCATACTGTTGCTGTTATAACGAGTGCCATTCTCGTCGTAGCCTACTATTAGTTCGGTACAAAAGCTCAAAGGTCATATTCAGTAAGATTCATCTACCTCATTTCCACCATCAGAGGCTCTCTTTGAAAAATCCACTTACTTACTCTTCCTTTTCAACGCTTAGTGATTCATTTCCACTTATTCTATCAATTCGGAATTAAATTTGCAATACTTAAATTATATAATCTGTTTGTACATAATTGATTCATAATAGGAATCAATTATCACTTAATTAATTATTAGATTGTCTTCCTTTTTTCATGTTATTCTGAATATACAAAATAACAGGAGTTGGTATTATGACGAATTGGAATGCAACGCTTTATGATGATAAAGACAAGTTTGTTTCTAGCTTTGGTGAAGATCTTGTTTCCTTCTTAAATCCACAAATGGGAGAATATATTTTAGATGTTGGTTGTGGTACAGGAGATTTAGCTCATGATATTTCTAAAAGTGGTGCTACTGTTACTGGCATTGATGCTGCTCATTCGATGATTGAAGCGGCAAAAGAAAAATACCCTGATATCCATTTTAGCGTGCAAGATGGTGAGCAGTTTTCTTTTGAGCCAAAGTTCCATGCGGTGTTTTCGAATGCTGCCATTCACTGGATGAAAAATCAGCAAAAGGTGGTGCAAAATTGCTATAATGCTCTTTTGCCTAGTGGACGATTTGTCGCTGAACTAGGTGGGGCAAATAATATCCAATCGATTGTATATACCATAAAAGAGACATCTGATCATCTATCCATTCCGTATGACGCTACATTATTTCCATGGGTATTTCCAACAAGAGAGGAAATGGCAGAGCATCTCATCCATGCTGGTTTTAAAATTGTTTTAATTGAACATTATGAACGACCAACGCCTTTAGTTGGAGAAGATGGTATTCGTAATTGGCTTGAAATGTTCAGTAGCAATATGTTCAAAAACCTCACGGATGAAGAAAAGGAAGCAATTTATAGCGAATGTGAACGTATATTACGACCTCAACTTTACAAAGAAAACGGTTGGGTTGCTGATTATTGGCGTCTTCGTTTCATTGCGCAAAAGCCTTAATAAAAAGCGGCTTAGATAGTCAATTTCTAAGCTGCATTTTATTGTTTATATATAGTGACATATATAATAAATACCACCTTGTTCTAACTAAATTCTAATTGTTTAAGTAACCACTTCACATAGTGGTCCAATACATTTATAAAATAAATACAAGCAGTTAGTGCTACTGCACAATAAAAGGATAATACCCTTTTTCAAAGAGCATCATCCTTTTATATATTTAACGAGTACTAAACATTTATTTCTCCTTGTATGCTTGCTGTAATTCGTCCATATTTAATTTTTTCATTTTTAGTAGGACTTGCATTACATGGTCAATTTGCTCCGCTGTACCGTTTTGCATCATTTCGTCCATCATGCTCGGTACGATTTGCCAAGACAAGCCGTACTGATCTTTCAGCCAGCCACATTGCTCCGATTCAGGAACGAAAGAAAGCTTTTCCCAATAGTAATCGATCTCTTCTTGGGTGTCGCAGTACACCATAAAGGAAATGGCTTCGTTGAAACTGAATTTATGTTCGTGCGCACTGTCCATTGCTACAAACCACTGATTTTCAAGCATAAAATCTGCAAACATGACAGTTCCTTCTTTGTCGGGTTCCATTCCCTTATGGTAACGTACGAGACTGCCCTGCTTTGCGTTCTTAAAAACGGAGGTATAAAGTTGAATCGCCTCTTCCGCTTTGCCGCAATTTTCTCCTACATACAAAAGTGATGGAAATATTGTAGGTCGCTCTTCACCTTCTGGGTTAGTCAGAATTAACTGCCACGACAGTCCATATTTGTCTTGAATCCACCCATACTTTTCACTGAATGGATACTGACCAAATGGCATTAACACAGAACCACCTTCGGACAATTTGTTCCAAACCTCATTTATTTTCTCTTCTGCATCTTTTTCACGAGACGGATCAAAATTAACCATGAAGGAAATAGATGGATTAATCTTAAAAGATGGCCCCCCGTCGATCGCCATGAACTTTTGCCCCCAAATCTCAAAAGAAACTTGGTCACAGTCACCAGATGGTGTGTCACGCAGTGTTGTTACATCTGTAATCTTGGAATGCGGGAATATAGTAGCGTAAAATTCTGCTGCTTCTTTTGCCTCTTTGTCAAACCATAAATGCGGAACGATTTTTTGGACTGTTTTGGTCATAGTTATTCCTCCTGAATTTTTTATACGACAAAGTTGTTCATTTCTTTTAAATTACTTCATGGATATTATAGATGATTTATATTATTATTTCGTCTCGTTTGATTTCTTATTCCATGAAAAAACGAGACAACGTAAAAGGGTATATGTCTCTTTTTTGATTGCTTATTTTTTAGTACTTTTCAACTCAACCATGCCTTCAGTTGCACGATATGTCAGTGCAGTAGCTAATTCTATACTTGATTTTCATCTAAGACTATAAACGAAACAAAGGGAAGGTTGAAACACAAAAAAACCTTTCCAGTTAAAATTGAAAGGTTGAATGAACAGCTCCATATATCCAAACTATTCAGCGTATTGTAGATTCGTGACACTGAAATCTTTAATCAAATAATCTCCAATACTTTTGTCAAACATATTTGTAGGGCTTCCCTCTTTAACAATAATAATTCCATCGTATGCTTTTTGAGGAATCATATCAATCGTGTAAAATTGTTTTGAAAACTTATTATTTATATTTTGATAAAATACCAATGCACTACTCTGCAAAAAAAATAGCCTATTAAATATGCCTTTTCATTAGTACAAACTGAATGAGCGGATAAGTGATGTACGCTATGCATAAAGCGATAAATAATGTATAGTTTTCCCCTCTACTTATAAAGAAAAAATCTATTATCCAAATTAGTAACAACGTAGTAATAACGACATAATAACTAATATGAGCACTATTTTTAATAATTTGTTTTCCCATTTCATCTCTTTGTACTTCTCTACGAGTTCCCCATGTAAAGAACTGCCCCCAAGCGACTAATAAAGCAATAATTAAAAGTAATTCACTCATACCATACGTTGCACCATCAACTTTAATATAGCTTAATAGTGTCCCCCCAAAATACAGCGTAATAACAATTAAAAATAATAAGCCGATAATATCTTTCCTTCTCATTCCTTTACATCTCCTCTCATTTCATATAAAAATAATTGGTCTACCGTCAAACCTAAACAATGTGCTAATTGGAAAGCAAGAGTTAAACTTGGATCATACTTATCATTTTCAATAGCATTTATCGTTTGGCGAGAAACTCCACAAGCATTAGCCAATTCCACTTGAGTAAAACCTTTTTCTTTTCTGATCTTGTTAATATTATTTTTCATAGCCACTCCTCAATAAAATGTCCAACATGTTTTACATTTTTATAATAAATGAATGGTTTTATTATGTCAAACATGTTTTACATAACAGTAAAAAAAGATGTAATGAATTTTAATAAATCCTTACACCTTTAAGCAGTTACTTTATTAAATTTCATTTCTAACCTGTCTCTTTGTTTATGTAATACCGATTATCTGTAAAGTTTACCTAAACATTAATCCACGGAAATAACTTCTCGGCTCTAGTCAAGAAGTCGAATTGTCATGTGGAGAAATCGCGACTGTGATACAACAACTCATATTCCTATTTCCCGCATTTTCGCCGTAATCTCTTCGACTCTGCCATCAATATCCGCACCTACAAACTTTGGAAGCTTCAATTCGCTCACAATTTTTCCGTCACGCATAAACATAATACGCTCCGTCCGCGCTGCAACCTTCGCATCGTGAGTTACAATCATAATCGCAGTACCGTCAGCGTTTACTTCGGAAAATATGTCCATTATCTCCTGTGCAGATTTTGAGTTTAGTGCTCCCGTAGGCTCGTCGCCGAAAATGATTTTCGGGTTGTTCATAAGCGCTCGGCATATTCCGGCACGCTGAAGCTGACCTCCCGAAACCTTTGTAATATCACGATTTTCAAGCCTCTCAATACCTACTCTATTCATAAGTGCTCTTGCCTTTTCCGAAATTTTTGCGACGTTTTTTCTGTTATCACGCATGGATGGAAGGATGATGTTATCAAGGATATTCAGATTTTTGAGCATCGTCGGCTGTTGAAAAACAAATCCCATTTTTGTTCTACGTATATCTGAAAGCTCCTTCTCTCCTACCGTCGATAAATTCATACCGTCAAACAAGACGTTTCCACTATCCACGCTATCCATACCACTCAACGCAAACATAAGCGTCGATTTTCCTGAACCTGATGGTCCCATAACTGCAACGAACTCGCCCTCTTTAATTTCAACAGTCACCCCACTGAGAACATTATGCCGTTCATCACCTTGGCCGAAAGATTTTACGATATGATTACCGCTAATAATCTTGTTCATACTCTACTCCTTTATATGTTCGGATATTTTTATTTTTCCAGCATTTAATGTACCAATAATTGTTGCAATAAGTACTGCACATACCATTAATAATGGACTAAGCAGGTATGCCGAAAGCGGATTGACCTCAAAATTAAACGTCGAGGCTCCGAACGAGGAGATCATCAAACCTGCAAGCATCTCTCCAAGCGTGTTTGCCAGAAGCGTACCGACAACAATTCCTACGAATAATACGAATATCGACCGCGTTATATATTGCGTTTTAATATCTGAGTTCGTAAAACCGAACGATTTTAAGACAGCAATGGAATGTCTATCCTTTGCAACGAGCATTTTCATAAATAACAGTGTAACGAGTACGGTAATAATCAACGCAACGGCAACTGCAGCGTAGGATGCCATTTCGACAGAACTTATTGTAGAGCCGAGGGTCTGCGAAACAAATTCATCAATGTCGGACACCTTTGCAAAGTCAAATCTGTCCGTGTATTCCGTAACCTTTGCTTCTATAAGAGATTTATCTGCAATCCCAACATTAATAATGCTCCAAATGATGTCCGCTGAACGGTCGGTAAAAACAGCTTTTGCAGTTTTGCCACCGTTAGTAACGTCGGAATATATTCCAATTACCTTGAGGTCTTTCTCTTGCCCCTCCATCACAAGTGTAATAACGTCGCCAACCTTTTTGCTCATCTCACTTGCGTTAATAGATGAAAGCGCAATTTCGTCAGCACGGACAGGTCCTCTGCCCTCCGAATACTGTATAGGAAATGCCGAATGGTCGCCGAGTTCGATTTTAATATTTTCCTCTGCTCCATCTTTCGATTTAGCTTTAAATGTTTTTGTTGTAAAGACGGCATATTTTGAAATGGTACTGTCACTTTCTAACGTCTTTACAATTTCAGCAACTTCTTTTTCAACGTTATTGCTTGTCTGTATACGCAGATCATAGTTTCCAATCCCCATATAATTGATGAAGCTTTTGGAGGAAATCGTGTTGTACAAGTTCTGCGGAACAATCATGATAAATGCCGAAATCACCAGGACCGCTAAGCTAGTGGCGTAAAGTCTTTTCCGTGTGAGCACATCTTGAATACCGAGAAAAATATTCGTGTTAAACAGCCTATTTCTGCTTAGAGAAAAACGCTTTGCACCCGTATTTTTTTCCTGGGAAGTACCAAAGCGTATTGCTTCCGCCGCGGATATTTTTCGAAAGCGTTTCAAAACGAAATTTACATACACAATAATTGCAAAGAATACAAGCAGGATGCCGATGATTCCTAAGATAAGACCAAAAGTGGCGTTTTCGCTCTCTCCCATAAAAAGCCGAATATTATCAAGAAGCATGCCTTGGAACACAAGCGAAAGAATGTATCCAAGAATACTACCTATAGCGGCAATTACGATGTATTTCGAAAGATAAATCTTCTTTATGTCGGAAAGACGTAACCCTATTGCTTTCATCACGCCAATTTCACGGTAATCGTCTTCTATTTTCGCAAGGAGCGTAAAGCGTATGCTCATAAATGCGATGGCAACGACAAGTGCACTTACAAGAAGGATAACCGCAATCATCATCCCGTCTGAAATAGCGTTCATCGTTTTGAAAAGCGTATAGGTAACTGTCGGTCCGTTCGCTTCAAGTCCCGCTGTGGCATAAGCAGTTTCAAATGCGCCGATCGTGGAGAAATCTTTTAATCTGAACTCAATCAGGTACTCTGTAGTTCCAAAGCTTTTCATGTCCGCGTAGTCATTGCTACTTACAAGAAATCTTTTAGATCCAGAGAGTGAGGAATTCATCATTGAATCACGAAGAAACCCCGCAACGGTAAATTCCTTCCCGCTTATGACTGCCTTGTCACCGACCTTAGTCGTATTGTCCTTCATATAGCTTACTGGAACAAACAGTTCACCGTCAGATACATTGAGGATATTACCATCAAAATCAAGAAGATAATCAAATTTTTCGTTCTGTACGCTGAGACCGTTGTCCTGGACACTATTCGCAAGCGATTTATCGCCGAGAATAATTTCTGCGCCGTCTATGCCTAGAAATTCAACCACCTGAAATTCTTCGACATTGCTATTTTGCTCCGCAAAAGACATAAGGTGCGCAGTATCCATTTCACCCGAATGCATCTGCATAAAATGAGGTGTTTTCGCTTGTGTCATTAGATTATCCACTGCGCCCGAAAGATTAACGATGAGAATTGCCGCAAGCGAAACAAGCATAGCCGAAACAGCAACAAATACTATTGTCGTCAAGCTGATTGCTTTGCTTTTTAACATGTCATTACGGATTATTCTATAATTCATAAGTCACCTCTGTTTTCAAGATAAGATAATTGCAAAAACAAAAACTATAACGCTTGCTACTATTTAAATAATCTCCTCGTCTTCATAAAGTCTTCTTTATGTAACTATACACTTGAACAGAATATTCCTTATTAGTCCTTTGCTTGATTTTCATCTAAGTCTTTAGACTGATTAAAAGCATGGTTGGAACACAAAAAAACCCTTCCAGTTTTAAGTGGAAAGGTCTTAAATGTTACCAAAAATATTTTCAATTCTATTCATCCTTCAATCCACTTGCGCACAGTGAATCCTGCAGACGTTGGACTTCCGTTTTTATTTTATTAAATCCGCTTATCTCAGGAATAGATTTCTTAGAAAATGCTAGTTCCTTTTCAGCTGATTTTGCCATCGTTTCAAATACAAGTAACATTTGGGAAAGTTCGCTTTCAGCTAGTATTGGTCGATCTTTATATTTAGCCGAAGTATCTAGTAAATAACCAAGCTGTTCAATCGAACGAATCGCAGGATATAGGCGATCCAGTCGTCCTTTATCTCTAGGAATTTCTCCTAAAGCAGTCGTATAGACAACTTTTAAATTCGTAAGGTTTGTCTGCATTTTGCTTAGTTCTCTTGAATATTCAGGTTTTATTAGACTAGATTCTTTCGAAAAAAGCGTATGAAAAAACTGTTGTTGACTTCGAATTGTTTTTGCCATTGTATGGGGAACTATGCTTGCGGCACTTTTCCTGTTCATGATGAGAGTACCAATTATACCGATTGCACACCCGATGAGTACGTCAAATACACGAGCAGAAGCAAAATAGGAGATATCATGTATTTTTGTCGTACTTTCCGCAAGTAATAATGCATTCGGAGTAATAAATAATGCAGCAATCCCGTAATTTAAAACAATTGCAAGTTCTGTCAAAAATGTCAAAAGAAAAATAGCGATTGCAATGACATAGCCATCTGGTTGAAAAAAGAGAATAGCTGTAGCGGTTAAAATGCCAATAATTGTCCCAAGTGAACGTTGAATTGCCCGGTGAAATGTCCCCATAATAGTTGCTCCTGACAAGACTGCGGCACACGATAAAGTTACCCAATACGAGCGACTAAACTCAAATGATTGTGCAATAATTGCAGCGACAAAAAGAACAGAACCGTACCGTATTGTATTCAAAAATACAACAGAATTCTTATCGAACGCTCCCCCAAGTACGACACGAAGAGATGGCTTGGAAATGCTTATCTCTCGTTGAATATTGGATAATGGTTCATTTAGAAGCATACTAGCTTCATTTACAATTGCATACAAATGGGCAAACCGATTATCAGGTACTTCAAGTGATGGGATAATTTCCTGCTCATTCTTGTCAATTTTGCTAGAAATAGATCGAAGGGTCGCTCCTATTTCGTTAGGCATTTTCCCCTCTAACTTTCCAACATTTTCGAGAACATACAGAAACACATTATTTGCCTCTTCGTTTAATAAAACAAGGCGTTTAAACGTTGCCGAAACTCGCCAAGGAATGTACCCAGACAAGAGAAGTTCTTCTACTGATTTTAAAGAAGCTCTGATTTTTTGCTTGGAACTATCGAAACCTTCAGTACCAACCGATTCGATAAAAACAGCAAGTTCATCGTATACTTTCTTCACCGCCACTTTCTCTGGTCCATGTGGGTTGTTAAACCAGCCAATCATACCAATGATCCAAGAAAATGCTCCTCCTAGAAAAACTAGTCCAGCACGTAGTGGAGCTAATGATGGATCCACAGGCATTCCCGTGCCCATTAAAAAAGCTAAAACAAAGAAGATTGCCGCCGGGCCTGTAATTCGTAAAGCCCCAAACAGGAATGTACTAATAGATCCGATTAACGCAACTACAAGCGCTATTAAAAAAGGATAGGGCGCAACCAACGTGCCTAGCCCCATTACAATCGATAATCCGATTAATGCAAAAAATAATTTTTTAGCTCGAAAAGCATATGGGATGTTAAATACATACAGATACGTTAAGCCCCCGAGACCTGCAATAAGTCCGTACTCTAAACTACCCAACAAATAACCGATTAGTACTGGTAAACCAGCACAAATACCTGCGCTAAAAGCCTTCATCCAAGGGAGGGGGTTCTTGTTTACTGCAAAAGCTTGTTTGATGGTCAAAAAAAGTGTGGAAGAAATGGATTCAGTAGTTTTATTTTTCAAGTGGATTCCTTCTTTTTAATAAGTGATTAGCTAATTATACAGCTGAAACTAATGGATAACAAAAATTATGTTTGGATAGGGAGTCTTTCCACAAAGAAAGAAAAAGCGAAAGCACTCATGAACTTAAAAACTAAAGGGAAAAGTTGTATTTCCAAAACTGTGCAAGAACTGTTATAATGAGTTTACAATTAAATTATAAACGCAACACATGGAGGAGTCAGTCAACACTGGCACCTCCATGTGTTTTTTCGTTTATAATTCTCATTTTAGGAGGGGAATTATGTTTATTTTACAAATAGTTATCATTTTACTGGCAACTAAAATAGCTGGTCAAGTAAGTGTTCGATTAGGTCAACCATCTGTTTTAGGTAAGATTTTAGTTGGGATTATTTTAGGACCAGCATTGTTGGGATGGGTTCAAGATACGGAGATATTAACTATCTTTAGTCAAATAGGAGTCCTACTTTTAATGTTTCTAGCGGGTCTAGAAACAAACTTAAAAGATTTAAACCGAAATAAGAAAGCGGCTATATTAGTAGCGCTCGGTGGAATTATGGCTCCAATTATAGGTGGATATATTGGGTCTCATTTTTATGGTTTTTCGGTTGGAGAATCGATTTTTATCGGTTTATTATTATCGGCAACTTCTGTCAGTATTTCCGTTCAAACATTAAGAGAACTAGGGTGGCTGAATAGTAAAGAGGGTTCAACTTTATTAGGTGCAGCTGTTTTAGACGATATTATTGTCGTTATTTTAATTGCAATTGCTATGAGTTTCTTTGCTGGAACTGATGTTAGTATCGCATTACTAATTGGGAAAAAAATCTTATTCTTTATTATCATTATTTTAGCTTCAAAATGGTTGATTCCTAAATTTCTTCAAGTGTTCTCTAAATTCAAAGTTACGGAAGCAACATTAAGTGCTGGATTAATTATTTGTTTTAGCTTTGCTTATTTTGCAGAGTACCTTGGAATTGCTGGGATTATTGGGACGTTTTTTGCTGGGATTGCCATTGCGCAAACAAAATTCAAGGAGGAAATTGAGCATAAAGTTGAACCAATTGCATATGGAATTTTTGTACCGTTTTTCTTTGTTAGTATTGGTTTAGCTGTATCTTTTGATGGAATTGGAGACCAATTAGGATTTATTATTGTTTTCTCTCTGATTGCTATTATAACCAAGTTTATTGGTTCGGGGATTGGGGCTCGTTTATCTGGCTTCAATGCAAAGTCTTCCATGGGTATTGGTGCAGGAATGATTTCAAGAGGGGAAGTTGCATTAATATTAGCTGTTATGGGATTAGAGAGCGGTCTATTACCTACGCAATATTATACTTCAATGATTATTGTCGTAATAGGTACGACTATAGTTACACCTCCATTGTTAAAATCGATATTTGGAAAACGTAATTAGAAAAAATTCTTCTTCAATTAACGAGTGCTTTAGTTAAAGAAGGAAAAAAAACGCTTAGAGAAATATTCTCTAAGCGTTTTCATGTTATCTATTAAAATGTAATTCGTTGTATTCTAATCATAAAATACTAGGTTTAGATTACATTCTAGCTACTTCTTTAGCAAAGTCTTTTTCAAAGTACTCCGCTTTCTGCTTTAAATGCTTTAATCATATAATCTTAATACTTCGATTCCCCCGGTGCCCTAGTGGTGCTGGACTGCTGAGTAGACCGGCTCACCTCGATCCCATCGGCCACCCTCAGTTCGGCTCCGTCGATGCCGTCGACGACGTTTTCCACCATACTGAGGTCTTCCCCTGCATCGATCCTGATGCCGTTGGCGGCCTGTCGAATGACGTTGTACTCAATCCTGATACCTAAGGGGATTCCTGTTCCCCTTCCGTCAGTACCGCGGTCCTTACCGAGCCGGATGGCCCAGAACCCTTCAGTCCCTCCAGTGATGTGGTTACCGTGCAACTTCGTGCCCGGCCCATTGCGTACCTCGATGCCGACCTTCGAATCCTCCCCGGCGGTGATTCTGTTGTCCTCGATGAGGGTGTCAGGAGTTCCCAGGATGACGAGGACTCCCTGACGATTTCCAATCAGGTCGTTGGAGTGCACCCAGTTTCCAGGTCCTGAGGCGTCGTGCTTGTTCTTGGACCCGCCGGAATTGCCCAGCGCGATGCCCGCCCGATGACCGCCGATGACCGTGTTGTCCCGGACCTCGTTCAGGTATTCACCCTCGCCGTGCAGGTCGATGGCGTCGAGATGGCTGCCGACGATAGTGTTCTCCGCCACGAGATTGTTGTGCGTGGGGAACTGCAGCAGAATAGCGTGCCGCAGATGCATGCCATCGAAGTTATTGCCGATGACGACATTGTGCCGGGAATCGTTGGCGGCATCCGGGTCGTGCTGGTCCGCTGAGCCCTCGATAGCGATGCCGTAGCCCTGTCCGCCGGGACCAACGGCAGTTGCCTCACTTACGTAGTTTCCAGAGAGGGTCACTTCACGGCTGGCCTTGACGGAGATCCCGTGGCGCTCGAACTTACGGATGCCCACATTCTCCACAAGGACCCGAGAGCTGGCCTTCCCTTTGTGGGCTCCGAGGTAGATACCGTACATAGGGCCACCACCCGCGTCGCCGTCGTCGGGATCGTCGCCAAGTGGACCCTCATAACGGGAGGTGATAGTGAAGTCAGCGACGATGACATCGTGGATACCTGAGCCGCGGATCACCCGACTGTCATCCTCACCATCGAGGGAGGTCAGCAGCACGGTGCGCTCCTGGCCTTCGCCGCGTAGATCCACACCGCTGCGCAACACGATGTTCGCCGACTCGTCGTCCAGGTCAGTGGAGCGCAGGTCATACGTGCCGGCCGGCAGCAGGACTTCGTCACCCGATTCAGCCGCGTCCAGGGCCGCCCGAATGGCTGCTGCGTCGTCGTGTGAGTCCGGATCCGGATCTGCCCCGAAGTGCGTGACGTCCAGGGTCCTGCCAGTGACCGGACCCGGCGTCGGCACCTCGATCGGCGCTCCGGACCGGTCCACCAAGCCGGGGTCCTGCCAGTCGCCATGCCCGGACGGTGCGGGTTCTACGGCTTTTTCACTTTCGGACGGTGCAGGTTCTACGGCTTCATCTCTCTCGACCGGTCCGTCGGATTCCTCGACGATGCATGCGGTCAAGAGGACCACCAACATCGATATCACCAGACCTAGCATACTGTTCTGAACGAATCCCTTCATCATACTTCTCACGTCCTTCCTTGTTTTTTTTTCGTCGCCATTGGAGGCGTCGAAAAAAGCGTTGAGCCCGCGAGCCTCGGCTTTATTCGCCGAGCTCGCGGGCTCACTATCTTCAGGATGCCTGACTCCCCTTACCAGGTCGCCGATGTCATCCCATCGCAAGGGTTCTCACCGATTGAAGTTCCATAGCCATTGGCGTTGCCATTGTTGTTGCCATTGGTGTCGTGATTGTTGTTGCCATTTGTTGTTGTCTTTGTTATTGTCTTTGTTGTCTTTGTTGTTGTCTTTGTTGTTGCCCTTGTTGTTGTCTTTGTTGTTGTCTTTGTTGTTGCCCTTGTTGTTGTCTTTGTTGTTGTCTTTGTTGTTGTCTTTGTTGTTGTCTTTGTTGCCCTTGTTGTTGTCTTTGTTGCCCTTGTTGTTGTCTTTGTTGCCCTTGTTGTTGTCTTTGTTGTTGTCTTTGTTGTTGTCTTTGTTGTTGTCTTTGTTGTTGTCTTTGTTGTTGTCTTTGTTGTTGCCCTTGTCGTTGTCTTTGTTGTTGTCTTTGTTAAGTTTGAAATTCAACGGGACATCCTTTTCTAACGGAGTGTCTGCTGAAGAACCACCGACATGCACGCGGTACTTTCCGTCAACAGTTGCCCACTCGCCGTCAGCCCAATTCGCCAAGTTGTCCGGTTCTTCCGGAATGAAATAGGAGAACGGGTGGTTAGAGTCAGCATGGTTAATACGCATAGTCACCTGCTTGCTCTTACCGGGCTCAAGATAGACCTTCTCAAAGTTAACAAGACGCTTAGTCGGCTGCCCCGCCTCGTTTGGTAGGGTCAGATAGACCTGTGCTGCTTCTTTACCAGCAACGTCACCTGTGTTCGTGATCTTGAAGGACACGTCAATACCATTCAACGAGCCTTTACCTTGTACCTTCTTCACTTTAAGGTCGTCATATTCGAAAGTAGTGTACGACAAGCCGTAACCGAACGGGAAAACCGGCTTCACTTTGTTTGCCTCATACCAGCGGTAGCCCATCTCAAGACCCTCTGTGTACTGAGCAATTAGTTGCTTGGAACCGTCACCGTACGGGCCTGGTCCACCTGGCTTGCCAGTATCTTGACGCGTTCCAGGGAATTGCTCTTCTGTCGCGAAGGCAGC
This sequence comes from Psychrobacillus sp. NPDC096426, assembly GCF_044762745.1. NCBI lineage: Bacteria > Bacillati > Bacillota > Bacilli > Caryophanales > Bacillaceae > Psychrobacillus > Psychrobacillus sp. NPDC096426. The sequence continues at coordinate 244,236 of NZ_JBIWEX010000002.1, forward strand.
TTCACGCTCAGTCGCACCGAACGTCATAGGCAGCTTACCGGAAGGATTGACTTTGCCGTAAAGCAAGTTGGCCACTGCATTGCCATCCTCCATGCCTGGGAACCAAGCTTCAAGTACTGCAGGTACCTCATCCAACCACGGCATAAGCACCGTACCGGAAGTTTTTAGGACCACAGCGGTGTTCTCCGCGTTTGCCTCCAATACTGCGGCAATCAGCGGCTCTTGCTCTACCCAGTCCTCATTTTTATCTCGCGTGTCGAGGTCGATGGCCGGGAAGCCAAGGGTATCGCGGTCCACGGTCTCATGTGGGTTGTCGCCGATCATAAGTAGCACGACGTCGGACTCAGCAGCCAACTTAGCGGCAGCCTCCGGGTCACGGCCATCGTTGTACGTTACTTCAGTATCGTAGCCCAGCTCCTTGATGACGTTCTCCAGACCCTCTTGCGGGGTCACCGTGTAAGGGGTCACGACGTTCTCGTTTGTGTCCTTAGTGGATCGCGGGGACATCTTAGCCTCACCGGCGAACCACTCGACGCCGATCAGCGCGATTGACTTCGGCTCTCCGTCCAGTGGCAAGAAGTTGTCACCGTTCTTCAACAGCACGGCCCCTTCCTCGGCCATCTTCAGTGCGCTGGCACCGTTAGCAATCGGATCGACAATCTCCGGCAGGAACTTGTCGTAAGGCTCATCCATGTGGCCGTACTCGATCATCTTGATGTAGCGCGGACGAAGCAGATTGTCGATGTCGTCCTCGGTTACCTCACCTGAGTCGAGGACATCCTGGATCTTCTCCTGAGTGTAGTACTGAGGTGCCCAGTCTAACTCGACATTCGTGCCCGCCTTAATGGCAGCAACCATGTCGTGAATCGCGCGACGGTCAGTCATGACGTAACCGTCAAAGCCCCAGTTGTCCCGCAGGGCATCTTGAAGCAATTCAGAGCTGTCACAGGCAAAGGTGCCATTAACATCCGGGAATGAGCACATCACGGAGGCTGGGTCAGCATCCTTGACGGTCATCTCGAAAGGCAGCATGTACAGTTCGTTCATGGCCTGTGAAGGAACCTGAACACCCATCGTCCAACGCTCGGTCTCCTGTTCGTTGCCGGCCAAGTGCTTGAGTTGAGCCTGGACCCCTTGGTCCTGGATGCCCTTGACCTGCTCGGTCGCCAGTATACCCGTCAAGTACGGGTCCTCACTGAAGTATTCATAGATACGGCCACCGTACGGGTGACGTATAAGGTTCATGCCCGGTCCGAGCAACACGTGATGCGCGAACGCACGAGTCTCCTCGCCGAGAATTCGGCCTGCCTCATAGTTCAGCTCGCGGTCAAAAGTCGCGGCCATCGCCGGCGTGGACGGTAGTCCCGTCGCCTCCGGGTCATTGCCACACGATCCACCCTTCACGCCCGTACCACCGTTGGTCATGCGGATTGTGGGGATGCCCAGTTCCTCGATTCCACGGATCTGTCTGCCAGTGTCCTGCCACTCGCATCCTGGCAAGGTACCCTCGGGCGCGAATTCACCGTTCTGGTACTTACTTGTACCGCCCTTGTTGATGACAACCGTCTCACCGGTGTCGTTCTCATTGAAGCGCGAGATAGCGATTTGCTGGATCTTTTGCTCCATCGTCATCTCATCGAGAAGCAGCTCGGTGCGCTCCTCAGCAGACAGCTTGGTGTTCATCCAGGGCCTGGCCCCTTCCGTATCTCCGTTCATCGCATTAGCAGGATTTACTAACGAAGACATGGAGATTGTTGCTGTCAAAAAAATTGAAGTAATTCGTTTTATCATCTTAAATTCTCCCTTACTATCCACTCGTCATTTATTATTGTAATATAACTTATTTTGCCAACTTGTTCTCTCCCTTGCTAACTATTCCGTGTATTAGTATAGAGGAAAAATATTACACTAGCATGAACGGTTAATTACAAAATCGTAACAAAAAACACGATATTAGTAACACTCCTAAAGTCCTGGAAATGGTATTCAAACACTATAACAAGCAATGATTTGCGAAATAAACGATCAAAATAAATCTAAATGATCAATATAAATTATTATTCAAATTATAATAAAATTAGATAAAAGAACTTCTATTCATCAAATAAGCGTTGTTACTATGATATTTGGAAATCCAATTGAAGGTGGTATGTAATGAATGAAATAAGTATTGATCGGTCCTTTAACCAATCCTCGTGCACATATTCATGAACAGTAAATAAGAAAAAAACTCTCACCAATATTTATCGGCAAGAGTTTTATTAGCTCTTGAATGACGCTTGATTCCTCCATTTCACATACATAGTTTGGGATGAAACCAACTTCCGTACAAAAAGAATCAACTAAATTTCTAAAGCCATAATCTGTTGTAATTCCAATAAATTTCGCTTCAGCCAATAATGATAAATCAATCGATTCGCTGGAAGCTAGTGGATGTTTTTGGGGCAATGTAAATTAAAATCGGTTCTTCAATTAACGGTTTACACTGTATACTTGGGTGACTAATAGGGAAAGTTTAATACATAAATCAATATCCCCATCAGACAGTTGCCTAATAATCTCATTAGCTGAGTATGCTAATATCTGTGTTATTTTGACATGTGGATACTTAGTTAAAAATTCTACTAATATTTTTGGGAATATATTTGGTAGAGTAACAGCAATTGATAAATTACCTGTTTCAGCTCCAATCATTTCTTTAATCTCAATTTGTCCAACTTCAAGTTCTCTTAAAATACGTTCTACACGTACGATATATTTTTTTACCAAATGAGGAAAGTTTAATTCTACGACCGACTTTTACAAATAAAGGGACACCTAAGTCTTTCTCAAGTCTATAAAGGAGTGGCAAAAATGACAGACATGCAAAAAAAAGACTTACTGGATCAACTATTAGATCCCCAAGTACAACAATCACTAACGACTTTAGTGAATGAGCTTCCAAAATTAACTGAAATGATGACAATGTTAACAAAGGCTTATGATGTGGCACAAACTCTTGCACAAGATAAAGTGTTCACAAGCGACATGATTAATGCAACAACTGAAATCGTCGGACCAGTTGTGAAATCTGCAAAAGGCTTAGCAGCGACTGCTATTGAAGCGAAAGACCGTATGGAAATAAGCCACAAGCAAATTGGCTTATTTGGTATGTTAAAACTTCTTAAAGACCCTCAAGTACAAGGTGTACTACGCTTCGCAAATGCATTCTTAGAAGTAAACAAAGAAAATAAAGAACACAGCTAATAATTCACAATCACTTATTAATATGGAGGTTCTACAAATGAAAAAAATTGTTATTCTAGGTGCAGGTTATGGGGGCTTATTAGCTGCATTAACTGTACGTAAATATATAGATGCTAACGAAGCAGAAGTAACTGTTGTGAACCAATTTCCAACTCACCAAATTATTACTGAATTACACCGTTTAGCTGGTGGTACAGCGTCTGAGAAAGCTGTTGCATTTGATTTACATAAGCTATTCCGAAACAAAGACATCAATCTTAAGATTGCGAAAGTTGAGTCATTCTCAGTTGATCGTAAAGCTGTCATATTAGATAACGGGGATTCTTTAACGTACGATGAATTAGTTGTCGCTTTAGGGTCAAAAACCGGTTACTTCGGTATCCCAGGTCTTGAAGAAAATTCATTTGTATTAAAATCAGTGGATGATGCGAATCAACTCCGCGAGCATATCGTCACGAAAATTAAATCTTACGCTGATACTGGCAACAAAGCAGATGCGACAATCGTTATCGGTGGTGGCGGCTTAACAGGGGTTGAGCTTGTTGGTGAAATCATCGACAACATGCCAAAAATTGCAAAGAAATACGGTGTAAAAGCAAAAGAGTTAGACATAAAATTAGTCGAAGCAGGTCCAAGTATCTTACCAGTCCTTCCACAAGAATTAATTGGACGCGCAACTAAATCATTAACCGATCGTGGCGTACATTTGTTAACAGGTCTACCTGTAACAGGCATTGAAGGCAATGTCGTATCACTCAAAGATGGTCAAAAAATCACTGCCAACACAGTTGTATGGACTGGTGGTGTTGCACAATACCCAATTGTTGAAGAATCTGGTTTAGTATGTAACCGTGGGAAAGCGGTGGTAAATGATTTCTTACAATCTGACTCTCATCCTAACGTATTCGTAGTAGGTGACGCAGCTGCTGCTTACGCGCCAGGTGCCAACAAAGAAACAGACCGTCCCTACGCACCAACAGCACAAAACGCTTGGCAAATGGGGGAATTAGTTGGTTACAATTTATTTGCTTACTTAAACGGTAAAGATATGAATGTTTTTGAGCCAGTAAACTCTGGAACATTAGCTTCTCTTGGCCGCAAAGATGGAGTTGCAATAATAGGTGCTAGCAATACGCAATTGAAAGGTCTAACAGCGTCATTAATGAAAGAAGCTTCAAACATTCGTTATTTATCACACATCAAAGCACTTTACGGTTTAGCTTATTAAGCTTAATTTCACAAAACTCGAACTTATATCGCACTGACTTAAAAAATATGACAAATAAAAACATCTTACGTTGGTAGCAGATATTTATATAAATCAATGTTGAGATGTTTTTTCTATGGGAACGGCACTCGAAATTCATGCAAATCGCACACCCAACACTCCTGTGACCAACCCAACAATCGTGCCAAGTATACATACCCCTAGCCAAATTCTCCTGCTTCGCACTCCTTTCAAAAAACACCATCCTACAACGGCAAGTAAAATGCCTTCTATTAAAAACCAAGGTTCAAAAATAACCATATCCCACACCACGTATATATCATCGTGGATATTAAATCTTCCATCTTCCAAGCCAATTACATCTGTGGTTTGCAAGACACGATAGACAATGCCAAAAATACCGTGAGAAGTGGCTATCGAACACCCTAACACAGTTATAGAAAGCAACAATGAGCGAAGAATTTTACTTTTGCCTATATAAATGAAACCAAGGCCTACAAATCCCGCAAGAATAAAGATCGGTAACGCTAACCAATTAATTAGTTCAAACTGGGAAGATGTAGCCACGCTAGGTTTTAGTAGGAACAGCCCTCTTCTTCCACCTAAAGCCCAATATAGGTGTGGCAGCATATAGGCATTGGACCACAGAAAAACAGCGATCCCGGCCCATATAGTTGATTTTGACTGCGGTGATTTCCACGACAGATTCGTTTCCACTAACGATCACCTCGACAGTTTCCTGAGATTAAGTCACAAACAGTTTGTTTATCAAATATCCAATTACCGAATTTTCTAAACATTTATTATATAACTATATCAAAAGGCTGACACTACGTTTTCTAGTATCGGTTACATTTTTGAACAACAATATTTTCTTTTAAACGACTTTATTATTTATAAAGAGCTTTATTATTTGTGAACAATGTAGCTTTAAAATAAAGTTTATCGATCACCCGACAAACTGAATTAGACTGACTCGTAAAAAAAGCAGTGACGGACTAGGAATTCGAAAGACCTAGACTGCCGCTGCTTTTATTGTGCTAACGTAATCCGGTTAGCGTAATTACTTTAGGTGACAAGGTCATCTAACCGTCTGGTAAACGAGACCTATGGCTCCAGAATCAAATGTCTTGTTTTCGATAAGTTTAAGATTGATCTTCTCCTTGAGACCTTGGAATAACGGCAACCCGCTGCCGACCAGGACGGGAGAAACCGTAATTTTATACTCATCAATTAAATCAAGCTGCATAAGGTAGTGTGCGAATCTAGGACTGCCTAGGATGACCATATCCTTACCTGGCTGCTGTTTGAGGTTGTTGATCTCTTCCTCGACATCTTCTTTCACTAGTCTGGAATTGTTCCATTCGACTTTCTCCAGCGTCGCGGAAAAAACGATTTTGGCTGTCTTTTCGATCCACTCGGCATGATTCCGTTCATACTGCGAAGCTGATGGGTTCGAAGGCACAGATGGCCAGTAACTGTGCATCATCTGATAAGTCCCACGTCCCCAAATGACAGTGTCGGCAGTACTCAGAATTTCTTTCGCGTGTTTCTCCAAATCAGAATCGTAGGAAACCCAGCCAATGTCCATTTCACCGTTTGGCCCTTCTACAAAACCGTCAAGCGATGCGTGCAGAAATAGAACGAGTTTTCTCATTTTCAGTTCTCCTTTGTTCATGAGGGATGTCACATTATACTTTGCAGTTCGATTCACATCGATAGAATTATTAACGTTATTGGCAAAGTCAAGTTTAGCACACATCACAATCAATAATTTCTTCTAAACGTTGGACATAATTCACCTCTAATTTTATTTTCAACTACCTACCAATTCTAATTAAATAAAAAAATAACCACTTGTGGATATCATATCCCAAGCGGTTATTCTTATCAAACTTTATTACAAATTATCAATCTTTTTTACAAAGAAACAAAATACCCCAAAAACCAATTTCTAATTATTCAACCGTAACCGACTTAGCCAAATTTCTCGGTTTATCCACATCACAGCCTCTATGCAATGCTGCGTAATAACTAATCAGCTGTAAAGGAACAACTGCCACTAATGGAGAGAATAGCTCGTGTACTTTTGGAAGTACAAAGCGATCTCCGTCATCTTCGTAACCTTCCATTGCAATAATACATGGGTTTGCACCACGTGCTACTACTTCTTTGACGTTACCGCGAATGTTCAGGCTGACAGCTTGTTGTGTTGCAAGGGCGAATATTGGGGTACCATCTTCAATAAGTGCTATTGTCCCGTGTTTTAATTCTCCACCAGCAAAACCTTCTGCTTGAATGTAGGAAATCTCTTTTAGTTTTAATGCACCTTCTAAACTTACATAGAAGTCTACGTTTCGTCCGATGAAGAATGCATTTCTAGTTGTTGCTAAAAACTCTGTCGCAATTTGTTCCATTTCTTCTTTAGAATCGACAATCGTTTGCACGGCATTAGCTGCAATTCCAAGTTCTTTCACAACATCAAAATCTACCGTTTTGTTTTGAGATTGTGCATACACAGAAGCTGTTACCATTAATACTGCTACTTGTGCAACATATGCTTTCGTAGATGCAACTGCAATTTCTGGACCAGCGTGCAGTAAAAGTGTGTGGTCCGCTTCACGAGAAAGAGTGGATCCAGGTACGTTTGTCATCGTAATGGTTGGATATCCCTTTTCTTTTATTTTCACTAGTACTTGTCTGCTGTCTGCTGTTTCACCTGATTGGGTGATGAACATAAATAATGGCTTCTCTGATAGAAGTGGCATGTTGTAGCCGAATTCGCTAGAAATATGCACTTCTACTGGAATTCCTGCAATTTTTTCAAAGTATTGTTTTCCGATAAGTCCCGCATGATAGCTTGTTCCTGCTGCAATAATATACAGACGATCTGCGTCATGCAGCGCTTGTAAAATAGCAGCATCAATCTTAAGCTCGTCTTGATCATTTTGATACGCTTGAATGATTTTACGAATAACGGATGGCTGCTCATCCATTTCCTTCAACATGTAATGCGGATATGTTCCTTTTTCGATGTCGCTCATATCTAGCTCTGCTTTATACGCTGGTCGTTCTACGATGGAACCATCTAGTTTTTGAATTTCAACCGCATCCTTATGCACGATAACGATTTCTTGGTCGTGAAGCTCAACATACCGCTCCGTCACTTGTAGCATCGCCATTGCGTCAGATGCTACTACGTTAAATCCATCACCTAACCCTACAAGTAGGGGTGATTTATTTTTTGCTACATAAATAGTATTCGCATCTTCTTTGTCGAGTAGTGCAAGTGCATATGATCCATGGATTAGATGTAATGTTTTTCTTAATGCATCAATTGTGGATAAGCCGTCTTGTGAAAACTTTTCGATTAACTGTACGATCACTTCTGTATCAGTGTCAGAAACCATTTCTACATTCGATAAATACGCTTTTTTCAGGAGGTGATAGTTTTCGATAACCCCATTATGCACAAGCGTGAAACGTTTTGTTGTACTTTGGTGAGGATGGGCATTTAGTTGGTTGGGTACTCCGTGTGTTGCCCATCGAGTATGTCCTATTCCAAGTTTTGCATCTACGTCTTCATCTACCACGTCACGTAAATCAGCAATTCGACCTTTTTCTTTGAAAACGACTACGCCTTCGTCATTGAGTACAGCAATCCCTGCAGAATCGTATCCACGGTACTCCAATTTTTCTAATCCGTTTAGTAATATTTCCTTTACATCTGCTTCTCCAATATATCCTACAATTCCACACATATTGTTATTTCCTCCGTTTACATTCATGTCAAAATAAGCTCCTCTTTTTATCGAGATGCTCATTATGCTAAGAATGCCTTCTTTTCCCCTCTGTCATACAATCGCTCGTATGGTTTCTGAAAAAGAATAACAACCGGGCAAATACGGTCGGGAGGCATCCGCCGAATTTTCGATAACCTCCACCTCGTCTGCTGAAGATACATTTCGTCCGATTTCTTCAGCTCTGGCGCTATAATTGTTTTCCTTATTTTAACGCGTTTTCCTTTCCTCCATTTCTACGCGGTTACTTTCCAATTTACATTTAAAGTAACTTTTTCATTATATACGTTCATTATATGCACGTCAATTTAGTCGAATATAGATTAATAGATTAACTTAAAAGAGCCCCAAGTAGAGGCTCTTTCTTCAACCAATTTACCAAACCGCTATTGCCCCGTCAGTTCGGGACTCCGTGCCACCTTGTAAAACTCCTGTCTCTATGTTTCTCCAAATAATTTGACCACGCCCAAAGCTACCACCATCCGTTGTCATATGAATATCATGACCTTTTCTTACTAGGCTTTGAACGAGATAGTTTGGAAACTCAGGTTCTACATGAATTGTCTTTCCTTGTATCCATTGCCAACGCGGCATATCCAATGTTGCCTGCGGACTCAATAAATAATCTACTGTATTCGTTACAACTTGAAGATGTCCTTGTGGTTGCATATATCCACCCATCACTCCAAACGGTCCAACCGCTTTCCCATCCTTCGTTAAAAAGCCTGGAATAATCGTATGAAATGTTCTTTTACCAGGTTGCAACACATTTGGATGTGCTTCATCTAATGAAAAATCATGTCCTCTATTTTGTAAAGCAATTCCTGTATTCGGAATGACAATTCCAGAACCGAACCCCATATAGTTACTTTGAATGTACGAAACCATATTGCCTTCTTCATCCGCTGTCGCTAAATAAACGGTTCCCGCTTTTGGCAAATCATATGGCTCTGGATTACTTGCTCCTTCTTCAATAGTTGCAGCACGAGATTTAGCATATTCCTCTGATAATAAGTGTTCTACGCTGATCGGCATGGCACCTGGTTCTGTAATGAATGCTTTGCCATCTGTAAATGCTAATTTCATAGATTCGATTTGATGATGGAGCGTATTTGCATTTTGCCATATCGGGGGTTGAAGGTTTTTGTATATATTTAGCGCCATTAAGGCTACCATCCCTTGACCATTTGGTGGGATTTCCCAAACATCAAAACCTCGATAATTGACAGAGATAGGCTCTACCCACTCTGCTTTGTATGTAGATAAATCACTTTTTGATAAGTAGCCATCGTGTTTTCTCATATATGCATCTATTTGATCTGCTATTTTTCCTTCATAAAAATCCCGAGCGTTCGTTTCTCCGATTGCCCGAAGTGTAGTGGCATGACTTGGTGAAGACCACATTTCCCCTATCTCAGGTACTCTTCCATTTGGCGCAAACGTTTCAAACCATGCAGTAAATTCTTCTGTTGTAAAGGAATCTTTAAATCTCGTATACGCTAGTTTCCAATACTTCCCGAGGATAGGTGTTAACGGGTAGCCTTCTTCTGCATAACGGATGGCTGGTAGAAGTACTTCTTTAAGCGGAAGTTTGCCAAACCGTTCGGATAGTGCAGCCCAGGCGGCTGGAACACCAGGGACTGTAACTGGAATAACACCATAGACGGGTATTCTTTCATACCCTCTTTCTCTTAGTTTTTGTGCAGATATAGATTGTGGTGCAGGACCTGAGGCATTTAATCCATGCAGTTTATCTTTCGTCCAAACTAATGCAAATGCATCTCCGCCGATACCATTCGAAGTTGGTTCCACTACGGTAAGTGCAGCAGCTGTTGCAATTGCAGCGTCAATGGCATTTCCCCCCTGTTTTAAGATGTCCAATCCAGCTTGTGCTGCCAGTGGTTGCGATGTTGCAACCATCCCTTTTTTTGCAAAAACAGTATGTCGTTTCGCAGAAAACGGGTGGAATAAATAATCCATACAAATCCCCCTCTTCTCTATACTATTAAGAATATCAGATTATTGTATGAATATTCTATCTTTTAAAATATAAAAGAAGCACCTTCCATGGAAGGCGCTTCTAAATTGTCTAGTTATTTTTCCAGTAATTTCACGATTTCTCTATTAAACGCTGGTAGATCATCTGGTGTTCTACTTGTGACAAGTTGATTGGCACAAACGAATACTTCCTCATCATGGTAAGTTGCTCCGGCATTTTCCAAATCGACTTTAATCGACTTATATCCAGTAGCATCTCGTCCTTCTAATGTTTTTGCAGTGATTAGAAGTTGCGGTCCGTGACATATTGCAAATACTGGTTTCTTTGCATCCATAAATGCTTTTGCAAAAGCTACAAATCTATCGTCTGCTCGTAAAATGTCTGGTGAAAATCCTCCGGGAATGAATAATGCATCAAAGTCTTCTGGTTTGACATCATCAATTCCATAATCTACTGTAATTTTCGTTTCGCCTTGTTTACCGGTTACTTCATTTCCAGCTTTTTTTTCAATCGTAAATACCTCGTGTCCTGCGTCATTTAATGATTGTGCTGGACTTGTGTACTCTACATCCTCAAACATATTGGTGATTACTGTTGCTACTTTAGCCATATCCTCACTCCTTATCTGTTTGTTCTCTCTTATTATTCCACTAAATAAGCGGAGTAAACATTTATAGAGTTAAAAGGATTTTTCCAACACTTTTTCGACTTTCCAATAAGCGATGTGCTTCTGCTCCATCTTGTAATGCAAAAGTGGTAGGCTCTTTGATAGTTATTTTACTTTCTAAAATCCAATCAAATAATTGCTTGGATCGTGCCTTTCTTTCTTCTATAGAAGTTAATACATTCCACAAATCTCCACCAGTTAACGTCTTAGAAGTATCCATTAACATTCGAGGATCAACAAACGCCGGATCCCCACCCGACATACCGTAAAACACAACAGTCCCACCCAATTTAGTCACTTCAAAACTGTCTGCTAAAGTGGAACCTACAGAATCATACGCGACGTCTACTCCAACACCATTCGTTTCTTCCTTTACTTCATTCATCCAATTATCCTTGTATAAGAAAACAGCATCTGCTCCAACTAAAGAGGCAACTTCGGACTTCTCTATTGTGGAGGTGAGCCCAATGACATTTGCTCCAAGTAGCTTCCCAATTTGAATCAGGTTTTGTCCTACACCGCCAGCTGCGGCATGAACTAGCATCGTATCTCCAGCATTCACTTTAAAACTATCTCTTGTTAAATACTGCGCTGTTAAGCCTTGCAATAAAACAGATGCAGCTATTTCAAAAGAAATATCATCTGGTAACGGAATCGCTTTTTCGACAGGAACTGCGACTAATTCAGCATTTGCAAAGGGGACATCCGCAAATCCAATACGATCTCCAACTTTCCAATCACTGATTCCTGTACCTACTTGCTCTACCACACCAGCACCCTCATATCCCAAAATATAAGGCGGATTACCTGCTAGATGATAATTCCCTTTTCTTCTGTAAATATCAGCAAAATTCAACCCAATTGCTTTCATTCGAACCAATACTTCATTTTCTTTCATGGCTGGTTCATCGATTTCTTTATACTGTAACACTTCAGGTCCACCAAACGTTTCAAAAATAAGTGCTTTCATTTTATTGCTCCCGTCTATTGAAATATATGATTAATCGTATATAAACTTTATATGTAGTGCAATGAATCTGACTTTTGGGTAGACTAAAAAATCCAGCACAAGGCTGGATTTTTGTGTTATTAATTATTCAACTAAGCCCATCTCTGCTTTTACTACTTCCACAATTCGGTTTACGTAGTTTTCGCAGTCTGCTTCTGTAGCTGCTTCTACCATCACACGCACAAGTGGCTCTGTGCCCGAAGGTCTTACTAGAACCCGACCATTGCCTGCCATTTCTGCTTCTACCGTCTGAATAATCGTAGCTACTTTCGCATTTTCCGTTACTGCATGCTTGTCTGTTACACGAACATTCACAAGCTTTTGAGGGAAGATTGTCATTTCAGATGCAAGTTCTGAAAGTTTTTTTCCTGTTACTTTCATGATATTAACTAGTTGTAGACCAGTTAATAACCCGTCACCTGTTGTATTGTAATCTAGGAAAACAATATGCCCCGACTGCTCCCCGCCAAGGTTGTAACCGTTCTTTTTCATTTCTTCTACTACATAACGATCTCCAACCGCTGTTTTCACACTAGTCATATCCTGTGTTTCTAAAGCTTTATAGAAGCCCATATTACTCATCACAGTGGAAACAACTGTACTTTTATTTAAACGCCCATATGCATTTAAATATTTGGCACAAATATACATGATTTGGTCGCCATCGACAATTTGTCCTTTTTCATCAACAGCGATCAAACGGTCCCCGTCTCCATCGAAAGCAAGACCTACGTCCGCTCCTTTTTCTAAAACGAATTTAGCCAATTCTTCTGGATGTGTGGAACCTACACCATCATTAATATTCAACCCATTTGGAGATGCTCCCATTGTCGATAAATCTGCATCTAAATCTGCAAATACATGGGTTCCAAGGGAAGAAGTTGCCCCGTTAGCACAGTCTAATGCGACATGGATACCTACAAATTCTTCATCAATTGTTTGTTTCAAGTATTGTATATATTTTTGCCCGCCTTCAAAATAATCCGAGACGGATCCAACCCCTGCTCCGGTAGGACGTGGAATCTCATCCACTTCTGCATCGAGTAATTGCTCTATCTCTTCTTCCTGTTCATCCGAAAGCTTGAAACCATCCGGTCCAAAGAACTTAATCCCGTTATCTGCCACGGGATTATGAGAAGCAGAAATCATCACTCCCGCGTCCGCACTCATGACTCTCGTTAAAAAAGCAACACCAGGTGTACTAATGACTCCCAAACGCATCACTTCCACTCCAACGGAAAGAAGTCCAGCAACAAGTGCCCCTTCTAACATATGACCAGATATACGAGTGTCACGACCGATTAACACCTTTGCTCGTTCCTTCGCTTCTTTCGTTAGAATGTAACCTCCAACACGACCTAGTTTAAAAGCAAGTTCTGGTGTTAATTCTGAATTTGCTACTCCTCGAACACCATCTGTACCAAAATATTTTCCCATTTCTTCTTCTCTCCTTAAAAACCTGTTGTCCTACGCATTAAGCTTCTTTTATCGTTAGTTTTGCCTCGGATGCGGACGTTCTCCATTCTATATTAGCTGGACCGTCAATTTGAATAGGAAGAGTTACTTCCCCAATTTCTGCATTCTCGGCATCTACGTATACGGAAACATTGTTTAGTTGAATATTTTCCAAAGCCTCGGGTGTTCCTTTTGCTACAACAGAAACGATTCCATTCGTAGGTGTTTCAAAATTACTAACTAGTAGCTCCGGTAGCCCCTTCACTGCAATCGTAACTTTTTCAAATGATTTCTCTTCCACCGTTGAAACGGTTTCCGCTTGCTCTTCTTCTGTCTCAACAGATGGAGCTGGTGTGACATCTGCTTTTATTTTAATCTTATCAAGCGACAATTTGGTCACACCATCTGGGATTACTAACTTCAAGTCAAAGCTACTCGTATCTTCTAGTTTACTCACGTCTACATCAACTTGTAACTGCCCTATTTTATCTATTACTGTTCGAGGGCCATATAGTCTAATGTTTTTTACATCTGTTGACAACCCGTTGATTTTTACCCCTTCTTTAGGCACACCTTTTGGAACTAAAACTACCGGGACTTCTTTGCTAAATTCTTCTACTTTTACTTTTACTTGTACTGTTTTCGGTTCAACGATTACATCTAATTTATTTAAATCCGAGTCAAGCACTCGTATACTTGCATCTTGTTCAAACGATTTATTGATTCCTTTATCTCTTACAATGGTAGCTTTTACATAGCCTATGCTATCTATAATACTTTTTGCTCCGGTGACGATTACTTTTTTCGGTTCCATGTCATAGGACTTAACGATATAGTTTTCTGCTAATAAGCTTTCATTCATATCTAAATCCACGTTAAATTCTTTGGAAACGCGTTCCTCAATCACCACATCTACATTAACCGGATCAATACGAACCTTTAACTTATCTGAAAAGTTTTCAGTGGAAAACGCAACTCTATGTTCGCCAAACGTTACTTCTCGTAAATCAATAAATACTTTATAATCCTTCATCACTTTCGTAGAAAAAACTTGTTGTGATGGTCCTTCTATATTCACTGTGACAGTTTCCGGCACCCCTGTTACAACGGAATTATCATCGTCATAGTATACCTCTACAGGTACATCCCGAAGAACTTCCACTGACGTACTAGTTACAGTCATATTACTGTTTTCGATATCCGATTTAACAGAAACGAATAGTAGAATTGCAAGTGCCAATGCAATTATTCGTAAAAACCATGGATTGCCCATCATTTTATCCATTCTGTTTCCCCCTCCACAACCATTTAGAAGAAGTTACATGTTCCTCTGTTGGTCCAAACCAAAGGCGCTTCAAGTGATTTTCAAACTCTTCCATGGATAAATTTCGATGGAGATCTCCATTAGATGTTAAGCTTACCGCACCTGTTTCTTCAGATACAACAATGGTAATCGCATCTGTTACTTCACTTAACCCAATTGCTGCACGGTGCCGTGTTCCAAGCTCTTTGGAAATGAAGGGACTTTCAGATAATGGCAAATAACAAGCAGCGGAGACGATATTATTTTTTTGTACAATAACCGCACCATCATGTAAAGGTGTATTTGGTATAAAGATATTAATCATAAGCTCTGAGGTAAGATGCGCATTTAACTGAATTCCCGTTTCAATGTATTCTGTTAAACCCGTTTCTCTTTCAATAGAGATTAATGCTCCAATTCTACGTTTTGCCATATAGCTTACAGATTTGGTCATAGCCTCTATTAAACGATTTTTTTCCTCCTCTTCTTGCATCGATGAACTTCTTGCGAAGAGCTTACCCCTACCTATTTGTTCGAGCGCTCTTCTTATTTCAGGCTGGAATATAACAATAATTGCAAAGAATCCAATACTAATTACATTTTCAAGCAACCAACCAAGCGTATCCATCCCTAAAAAATCAGTCACTACCCGAGCAATAATAATAACGAATATTCCTTTTAATAATTGAACTGCTTTCGTTCCTTTTATCAAAGTTATTAGTTTATATATAACAAACCAAACAAATAAAACATCTAAAATGTTTACAATAACGTTTACTGGCATAAAATTGGTAAATTGCTCCATAAACGACATGTGGCATCCCCCACTTTTCCTCACAAATCCATACAAGATAAGTATAACATAGTTGCCTAATTCTCTACATTTTAGAGTAAAAAAAGTCCATCCAAATTACTGGATAGACTTCCCATTATTTTGTTTCCTCTTTTTCAAAAAATAACACGACTTCTTTTGCCCCACCTTTTATGTGAAACCAAAGCCAGTCAAATACCTCATTAATCTCTTCCGTTTTGCCGGTAATAACAGCAGTAGAAGCCATATACTTCGAACCGTTAATGATGGTTAAATTTCCGTCCAGTTCACCGTCAATTCGAACATCCCCATTTCGCACAACTAGATCGCCTTTTACGACTTGTCCTTCGGGGATAATAACCGTTTCGCCTTCCACCACAACATTTTCTTGCTTGGTAAAAGAGAACTGTTGCTGTTCATTGAAATTACTAAATAATGCACTACTCATAAATAATAAGAATAAAGCTGCTGCAGTGAGAATTGGATGACGCCGCAACCATCTACTAACGCCAGCGTGTGATTTTTCTTTTGGAAGTCTCGCCATAACAGCCTGACTAAAATTCGTTGGTGCCTCTACATGAGCGGCTCCTTTTACAAAAGCAACCACATCGCTTAACTCATGCATATGAGCCTGACAACCCACGCATGACTGCAAATGAGATTTTAATTCAAGCTCATGTTCACGGCTTATTTCACCATCTAAGTATTCATGCATATAGTGAACAATTCGCTCTGGACACGCATTCATCGTGATTCCCTCCTATAAAAAGTTAGGCTGTCTACTTAATTGTTTTCTAAGTGCTTCCCGGCCTCTGTGAATTCTTGTTTTAACTGTTCCAAGTGGTAATTCTAATATCTCGCTAATCTCTTGTAAAGACAATTCTTCCATATACTTTAACACAATAGCCGATCGGTATTTATCCGGAAGCCGACTAATCTCATACTGTATTCGATCTTGTAACTCAAGTTTCATGAGTTCTTCTTCTGGTAGTTCATCTGCTGCTGCGATTTGAGAGTACATATCGAGCCCTTCTGTGCCCTTTACTTCTGCATCTAAATAATAATCCGGCTTTTTTTTCCTTATACGATCAATACATAAATTCGTCGCAATACGGTATAGCCAAGTAGAAAATTTTCTTTTTTGATCAAACGTGTGTATGTTAATAAAGGCTCGCACAAATGCTTCTTGTGCAATATCTTCTGCTTCATGGCGGTTTCCTAGCATCCGGAAACACACTTGAAACAGCCTATGCTGATACAGGTCGACAATCTCCGCGAATGCGTCTTTATCGCCTTTTAACACTTGTTTTATTCGTTTATTTACTAACGCATCCATCGTGATATTCCCCTCCGCCTCATGCGGCTGTCTTACCTATACGAATTAAGGTATTAACAGGTTTCATTTTTTTATATATTATTTATTTTACCAAATACTCCATGCATTGTGTTGATAATAAAAAAAGAAAAGCAGACTATGTGCCTGCTTCCTAATCGTTTTATATTATATGAGACTTTCCCCAAACAGCGAGCCCATTAATCCAACTGCCACATCCGCTGTCTTATTTTTTTCATCCAATATTGGATTTACTTCTACAAATTCAGCTGATGTGATCAGATTAGATGAATACAGCATTTCCATTGCTAAATGGCTTTCACGATAACTGATTCCACCAGGAACGGGTGTACCAACCCCTGGAGTATAGAGTGGATCTAAACCATCTAAATCGAGCGATAAATGGACACCATCTACGTTACGTTCATGGAAATAGGCTATTGTTTGGTTCATTACTTCTGTCATCCCGTGCTTATCTATTTCGTGCATGGAAAAGACTTTAATGCCCTTTTCTTTTATTAGTTCACGTTCGCCCGGGTCTACAGAGCGAGCACCAATAATGACCACGTTTTCGGGTTTAATCTTTGGAGCATAAGCGCGGATATTCACTAAGTTTTCATGGCCCAAGCCAAGACTCGCTGCTAGAGGCATTCCATGTATATTCCCAGAAGGTGAAGTTTCTGCTGTATTTAAGTCTGCGTGCGCATCGTACCAAATAACTCCTAAGTTTACATAGCGATCCGCAAGACCTGCAAGTGTTCCGATTGCTATACTATGATCACCACCGAGTACTAGAGGATATCTTCCTTCACCTAGTACTTCATGTACTTTGTTCGCTAGATTTGTATTACCTTCAATCACATCTTCCAAATTGCGTAAATGTGTATTTGGAGGTTGTTCTTTACGAGTATGGCTAATCGCAATATCTCCCTCGTCTTTAACAGTGTGACCAAGAGCCTTTAAACGTTCCACGACCCCTGCATAACGGATAGCACTAGGCCCCATATCGACTCCACGTCTATTTTGCCCGAGATCCATTGGTACTCCAATTATTGAGATATTTAACTTATTCATCATTTTATCTCCCCTTCTATTCATACACCTATTGTAAATCCTTAAGGGGAAATGGCTCAACTCAGCAACTTTATGAATATTTATTCATTAACCGAACAAGATGACTTTTCACTTCCGACCATTCACTCTCAATAATTGAGTAAACAACGGCATTTCTCACCGTTCCATTCGAACGAATTCGTTCATTTCGAAGAACTCCTTCTTTTATACCACCTATTCGTTCAATCGCCTGCTGGGAAGTCACATTCAACTCATCCGTTTTAAACTGGACTCGAATCATTCCTAACTGTTCAAAGCAATGTTTTAAAAGCAAGTATTTACATGTTGTATTAACATGTGTTCGCTGAAACTGTTTCCCATAAAAAGTCGAACCTATTTCACAAGCATGATTCGTATGATCTATTCCATAAATACGGGTAGTCCCCATTATTGTATGGGTATCGGTATTTTCTACTACGAATGAAAGTGCAGTTTGTTCGGTATTCATTTGATAAATACCTACTTGTAGCCAATTATGAAGTTGTTCCTGATTTCCTATTTTATTCAACATAAATTCAAATATTTTGGGATCATGCAGCTCCCACAAATACGGAATATCATTTTCTTTTAACGGTCGTAATGTCACATCTCCATATACGATTGTTTCAGCCAAATTCAACACCTCACTTTTTATATCATCATAATAGAAAGATAGGTGCATTGAAAAGTATTTTATCTCAAAATCTATGAAAATAATATATATGCAAAATTACCCCGCTGAACCGCTGAAAGAAGCAAAATAATAATTTTAAAAATAAAAAAACCTCTCCAATGAAAATGGAAAGGTTTAATTTACAATATGTAAGTTATGGAGCCTAGCGGGATCGAACCGCTGACCTCCTGCGTGCAAGGCAGGCGCTCTCCCAGCTGAGCTAAGGCCCCGTAAAATTGAATTTTGAAGGTTTGTGGCTGGGGTACCTGGATTCGAACCAGGGCATGACGGAATCAAAATCCGTTGCCTTACCGCTTGGCTATACCCCAATAAACTGGTGGAGGGGGACGGATTCGAACCGCCGAACCCTAAGGAGCGGATTTACAGTCCGCCGCGTTTAGCCACTTCGCTACCCCTCCAAAGCTAAATATGAAAATAAATGGTGGAGGATGACGGGCTCGAACCGCCGACCCTCTGCTTGTAAGGCAGATGCTCTCCCAGCTGAGCTAATCCTCCTGGGTTATATAGATCACGATTTCCAATGCACTTCTGCAAGAATCGGACAAGAATAATAATAACATATTTGTTACTTTTAGGCAAGTAGTTTTTTAGGCTTATTTACATTTAGTATTTAAAATATAAGCTTCCAAGCGGGTTCGAACCGCTGACCTCTTCCTTACCATGGAAGCACTCTACCTGCTGAGCTATGGAAGCACAGACAAAAAAATGGCTCCGAAGGTAGGACTCGAACCTACGACCGATCGGTTAACAGCCGATTGCTCTACCACTGAGCTACTTCGGAACAATGCATTTATTTAAAGTACAAATATAATTATACCAATTATTATTTATATTTCAAGTCTTTTTATCGCATTTTTTTAAGATTTTTTATTGAAACGTACATTAGATATTTTTAAGATTTGGAATGAGATAAGTAAATATCGAAGAACCTAAGACTATTATGTAAAGGAATTTCTAACTATAAAGTTTAAATCGAATAGAAGCACAAGTATTATCTCTACAAAAGCTAATAAACAGTAAAGAAACGTTAATACCTCTATGCTCTAATTCCTAAGGATTTACTCCAAGTCATTGCTAGTTTTCTAATTGATAGATTGACATCATGAAAAGCGATCTCTACTTTGCCTATTAGCTATTTGTCACTCTATCATTTTACTTATATATAGGAAGATTGTCTTTTCAAATACTAAAAAAAGAAGTCGTTATCGATTAATCGATAACGACTTCTATATTAGTGCCCAGCGACGTCCTACTCTCACAGGGGGAAACCCCCAACTACCATCGGCGCAAAAGAGCTTAACTTCCGTGTTCGGTATGGGAACGGGTGTGACCTCTTTGCCATCATCACTAGACTTGTTCGGCTTTCAATACACTGCGCATTGCGTTGTCAACTTCTTTCGTTCAGTCAGTCACGTACTTGAGTACGCTCCTTCCTTCTCTCAATTGTTTCCTAGCACTGCTTGCGTCTTGAAACCCTCAAACTAGAGTGCTTGTTCACTCAAAACTGGATAAAAGACATTTCTTACAATAAATACATTTGGTTAAGTCCTCGATCGATTAGTATTCGTCAGCTGCACGTGTCGCCACGCTTCCACCCCGAACCTATCTACCTCATCGTCTTTGAGG